>JAGPDJ010000077.1 GCA_018057635.1 Ferruginibacter sp.
GTCATTTAGGCTACATATTACAGGGTTCATCTAAACAAAAGAAAATAGTTATTTATCTGTAATGTGGGGATCTTTTGCTAATACTTTAAAAGAATATAGTTTTCGGGAAAAATCCGGGTTTAAGGAACTATAATAAAACTGCCCGTTTTTAATAATGTAAAGAAAGTTGCATTCCTCGTTTAAAGCTGAAAAATAGATCGTTTGAAATATGTCTCCTGCCGAGAAGCACCAAATTTTACCTTCACTTCTGCAGGCTTTTATTTTATCAAGTTTTTCTGTTTTGGCAGTTAATTGTTCTTTCAATAAATGAATGAAAGATGTATCTGTTACAGCGTATTGAGTGTAGTACCTGGTATAGCGCAATGAATCTTTGCCATGCGGATCTTTATAAAAAACGATTACCAGGCTGTCGGCTTTTTTTAAATTTTCATCAAGTTGTATAATTGAAAGATCGCCTGAAACAGCTGTATCATTCATAGAAACTTCCCGTTGAGGCGACTCCTTTCTCTGTTGGTTATCTGAACAGGCAAATAAAAGGACTGTGCAAAAACAGAAACACTTATAAATTACTTTCTTCATAATAAAAAAATAAACCGCTTACAAAATAAGCGGTTTATAAATTATGTTTTACAATTGAATTAATAAATGTTGGTTTTTGGGGTAAAGCTCGTCCAACCCTGTAACCAGTTAGTGGTTCCTACTGCACCTACATATGTAGTAGCTGTAAACCCGGATAATCCATAAAAGCTGGCAGCATTGGCAGCAGTTGCCGGGCTTCCGGCTTTTGGAGAAAAATCAGGCGCTGTTAAGTTGAATGGATTTTCCAACATAATATCTGCAGCATTTACATAAGATTTACTGCTGTCAACTCCTTCTGCTTTTGTTTTTACGGCAGCAGCGTTTATGAGTGTAGTACTGGAAACTTTATAAGGCTCCGCAATGGCATGAACCAGGTTATGGCGGAATGCAGATCGACCGTCGATATATGCCTGGGCAGTTGAATCACTTTCAAACTGGAAACCGCCTTTTTGATAGCCCATCAAAATTGAATTACGCAAAACAAAATGAGTTGACCGGCGCCAGCGGGTATTAAAATTGTGGTTGGCCGCTGTACCTGCTGCTCCATTAGGGCCGCAAAAAGTAAAGTTACTTAACTGAGGACGTGTACGGGGCGTTGCAGTTGTACCGGTGCCATCGTTATCACATTCTATTCCGTTACCGGCATCACCACCATCAACAAATTGCGGGTCACGCAGTGATATACCAAATTGAAGCTTGCCTGTAAATCCAAAATCAAAATCAAAATCATCATCTGCAGTTGCATAAGCAATCAGGTTTTTTGCATTTACGGTTCCGCCAAAAAATTCATAGGCATCATCATTGCCATAAGAAACCTGGATATTTTCCAGTGTAGTGCCGCTTCCCACGCCACCGCAGGTTAATCCGTTGATCTCAGAATTTGGATCAGCTGCAATACCTGCAAATTCTATGCGTACAAATTTCAGGCTGCCGCTGTTATCAGCAACAACAGTTCCGCCGTATTTGCTGTTAATACCACCTTCAATGATTGGTTCTGTAGACCGGTTAGTTGGAGCATTACCCAATAAAACGATTCCACCCCAATCTCCTGGTGTGCGTGAACCCGGCGCTTTCCCTGAAGTAAAAATTATCGGTTCAGCCGCAGTTCCTTCTGCAAAAAGGCGGCTGTTTCTTTCTATGATAAGTGCCCCTTTCTGAACTGTATCACTTACAATAACAGAGCCGGCAGCAAAACGAAGTGTTCCCCTGTCGGTAACAAACACATATCCTTTTAATGTGTATTTACCTTTTGGTAATTCTACCACTTCGTTGATGTTACCTGTAAGAATTTTAGTAGACGTAATCTGTTCCTGTAAAGTTCCAAAACCACCACTACCACCACCATTGTTGGTTATAGAATCATCAATTTCAACTTTAACACAGCCTGTTACCAGTGTTGCAGATAAGGCCATTAAAGCGAGCATCTTTTTCATATAAATTTGTTTGTGTGTTTACTGATTTGATTTGTTTTATAAACTGAAATTGTAATTGAATCCTATTGAAATGGTTGTACCCGGTTTATAGGTACTGAAATATTTGTCTGATGAAGCGCTGTATGATTTTTTTGAATCCCTGTTTTCATAAGTGGCAAATTGCTGGTTAAGGATATCACTAACCGTTAGGCGTACCTCACCTTTGTTCTTCAGCACTTTCTGACTTATTTGAAAATCTACCAGGTTTCTTGGCTTTTCATAAATGTCGCCGAAATCTGCATTTCCCACCAGCGAAAGCCTTTGCCCGATGCGGTTATACAATAATGAAATGTTTGTTCCTTTTTCTCCATCATACTGAAAACCGGCATTGATGAGATATGGCGACTGCCCCTGTAACGGGCGGGTAGTTGCAGGTAATTTGTTGCCTGCTGCATCCAGGTTACCAAGGCTTACTTCAGAAAAAATAACCGATACGTTACCATTGAAATATAAATTTCTCAGGAAGCTGTTGTCATTACCGGTGAGGAAGGCAAGGCTTTTCCTGAACTCAGCTTCAATTCCATAGAGATTTGCTTTTTCTGCATTTTGAAACTGGTATTGCCTGCGGGTTGAAACACTACCGCTGTTTAAACGCAGTTCTATCGGATCTGTAAAATTTTTGAAGAATGCACCAAACGAAATCAATTCACCTGCCTTGGGGTAATATTCATACCGGATATCAGCATTGATGATACTGCTTCTTTTCAGATTTTCATTACCTGTAATAGATGCGAGCAGTTCAAAATCAAAAAAACCAAAATTGGCAATTTCCCTGAATTCAGGTCTTGCCACCGTACGGCTGGCTGCAACACGATAATTGGTTTTTTTATTCGGACTAAAAGTCAGATTTAAAGAAGGTAAAAAATCTAATTTATCAGTGTCAAAAATCTGGGCTTTATCTGTACCTGCTTTATTTGATTTAAGGAATTGTTCAAAATACTCAAACCTTGAACCCCAAACAAGGCGTAGTTTATCACTTAGCTTATTATCCAGCATAATATATCCTGCACTGAGCGCAGATACACCGTAATATTTATCATAGGGGTTTTGAAGATCTGTGTTGATCAGGAAACCGCCTTCCCTGATATTTGCTTCGCTGAAAATCTCATTATATGGCAGCGTATTCAGGGTAGCATCCGTTGGTTCTGAGTATCCAAAAATGAAGGCTTTAAAATCACGCAACCTCACTGTGCCGGCTCCCCCGATTTTGAGCAACTGCTTTTGCGAGCCCAATTGAAACGGCACACTCAAAGATGCGTTGTACCCGTATGATTTATCCTGCAGTTCGCTGTAAAAACGATTGGTATTGATGCCTCTCAGATTTATCCGGTAAGGTTCATTTACACCGATTGATTTTCCGTAAGTCTGAACCCTCAGGTCTGGTTGTGTTTTATTATTTAAGGCATAATTCAGGTTCCAGTTTAGTTTTATTCCCTTTTTAGAAAGCTCATGTGAACCTTCCAGCTGTGCAGAATAAAGGCTACGCTGATTTAATACACTAGACCTTAATAAAACATCCTGCAGGTTTTCTGTATTTATACCGGTACGTGTGTAATAATTATCTTCCAGCAGCTGATTGAAAAGATTCTTAAATGCGATCTTGTGTTTTTTATATGTCCATGCCAGGTTCACGATCCCGCCGGCATTTACGCTGTATTTATTCTGCTTGTCGTTGTAATCAAAAAAGTATTGGCTGTTGGCTCCTTTTTCATATAAAGTTTTGGTTGCATCATAAATCAATTTAGAATTACGATAGGTAAGCCCGATGATTGAACCAAAAGCACCTCCGTTTTTAAACCGCTTTACATTGGCCCATGTAAGGTTGTACTGCTGAATTGGTGCTGCAGTTGTATTTACTTCATTATAAGATTTGTTACTGAATGACTTGGAAACAGCAATTCTATCGGATATCGGAAGGGCAGAATAATCCAGGTATTTACGTGGATAAGCAGCAGGCAATTTCCTTTCGTTGTTAAAACCAAGAAATTCTGTATTGCCCCTTTCGTTGCTGATAAAATCCTTGAAAACAGATTGGGTATTGAACCCGAAGCTAACGCCAACGCTTAACTCATTTTTAGTTGGTATGTCTTTTGTCTGAATCTGAACAAGGCCGCCGGCAAACTCACCGGTTATATCCGGAGTGGCGGTTTTATTGATCACAATATTATCTATGAGGGAAGAAGGAATCACATCAAATGAAAATGCTTTTTTATCAGGCTCACTGCTTGGCAAAGCAGCGCCATTGATGAAAGCTGCATTATAACGGTCGCTCAAACCCCTTATGATCACAAATTTGTTATCCTGGATAGAAGTTCCACTCACCCTTCTTAACACTTCACCTGTATTTTTATCGGGAGTACGGCGGATAAAATCAGCTGCCAGCCCGCTTGACAAAGCACTGTTGTTTTTCTGAAAAGCGAGTAAAGCGTTGGTATTTTCCTGCCTCCTGGATACCGATTGCACCACAACAGCATCCAGGTTTTTAGAAACCGCATCCAGTACAATATCAAGGATATTATCCTGGTTTGCAAAAACCTCCACATCACTGATGGTTTTTGACGAATAACCTACACCTGAAATGATCAGTGAATATTTTTTGCCTGTATTTAAATTGAGACTGTATGTTCCCTCGGCATTGGTAGATGTTCCACCTGCTGCTCCAGAAATCTTTACAGAAACCCCATTCAATAATTCATTTCTTTGGTTTACAATCTTGCCGGTTAAGGTTACTGTTTGCGCCTGCACAGTTGAATAAGTAAAACCTAAGATGAATAAAAATAACAATCTCATGCCCTTTAAATTTGATGCAAAGAGACACAAAGCATGTTATGCAAAAGTGAACCAAAAGTTACCGAACTGTTACCCCTGTGTTACGGGAATGTTAAGTGAAGTATTAAAATCTGAATTGTATCCTGAAAGTGAACACATTATCTTTTAAATCATTGGTATATCCCGGAAGAGCGGTTTTTTCATTTTTAACATGAGCATAGTAAACCACAAGCTTTACATTTTCAGTCAGGTAGTTTAAATAACCAACACCCAAAGTACTGTACCGGATATTTGCTGCTGTAAAATTACTTCCTGCAGCTCCTATTTCGGTTCCGCTTACTTTAGTGTTGGGATCATACCAATCGTATTTTACCAAAAGCTGGTGTTTTTTATTAAACAACTGTTGTAAAAAATAAAAATAGGCTCCATTAAAATTCCTGATATGGAAACCATCAGCACCCGTAATTAAAGCGGTGGGGGTTTCAGAATTATTTAGGGTACCGGTTTGTTTACCGGCAATAAATTCTGCTCTTAATTCTGTAATAAGCCCTTTGTTGCCTTTGAATTTTATTTGTGTATTTGCCCCGTAATAATGACGCGGAGATGTTTTATTAAGATTTGCTATAGACGAATCAACCATCATTTTATGTATTCCCTGCTCCTCACCGGTAGAATAGACATATTTAGTATTTTGCAATAAACCGCCGTACAAAACAGAAATGCCGCCGGAAAGGGTAATGCTTTTATTAAATGGATAAGGTTTCAGTGATACATTTCCAATCAGGTCCTTGGTATTATCAAAGTCACCTGAAGCATTGATCCCCTGTCCGTTAAATACTCCCAGATCTGCTTTCAGGTATTTTAGTTTAGCATTAGTCTTCCTTGGTTCAAAACTTATCATGGCACCAAGGTCTCTTTCGCTCTTCATAAATAGCTGGCTCATCCTGCCCCTTTCCGGACTCTCCCGGTCGCTGCTGCTGAGGTTTACCTCAAAACCAAATGGCCGGGCAAACATCCCGGTTGTAAATGAAAATAATTTCCAGTTGTTTTCAAATATTCTTCCCCATACATCCCGAACAGTAAAACCTCTTTCATTGGCATCAAACTGAAAAACTATCTGCACACCCGGCTTCTTACCTTCTTCAAAATGCATATAATCTATCCTTACCCTGCTTCTTCTCAGCATGAAACGGTTGCTTACATTGGTAGAAAAATCGCCTCCTTCAAATGCTTTTACCCCCTTACTTTCCGCAATCTGAAACTGGGGCTGAATGTAACCGCCGATCCGGAGGTGATCAAATTTCTTATACAATGCCAGCATTCCCCTTCCGGTTTCTTTTGTTGTATCTACCATGTCCATTAAATACTGGCTGTAAGAAAATTGGTAAACAAGTATTAAAAGCACCAAAAAAAACACTCTTCTCCAGCGCATATAAAAAATTTTATTTAAATGTGTAATAAATTAATATTACCTCTGTGTTAACAAATCATTATCAATTGCAAAGTACTTTATTATTTTAAGTCATTAAGTAACCTTTGCCGTTAAACTTATCAGCATGGCAGGAATGAATACAATATTGAAATTTTTTTTACCAAAAGACCGGGTTTTTTACCAGTTATTTGAAAATGTTGCGGAAGAACTGGTGAAAATGGGTAATAAACTGAAAGAGGTAGTAAATGAGCCTGATTTTGAAAAACGCGGAAAACTCATAAAAGAGGTGGAAGAAATGGAACATGTGAATGATGAATATACACACCGCATTTTCACTGAGCTTGGAAAAAATTTCATTACACCATTCGACAGGGAAGATATCCATTACCTGGCGTCTTCGCTGGATGATATTGCTGATTACATTTATGCATCAGCCAAAAAGATAAATTTTTATCATGTAGACCCCAATGATATTGGCATACAGAAAATGGGCGACCTGATTGCTCTGGGCTGTCACCAGATTTATAAAGCAGTTACAGAACTGCGTAATATGAAAAATATGCGCCAGATAACAGATGCACTGGTTGCCATCAACAGCATCGAAAACCAGGGGGATGATATTTTTGATATGAGTATTGAAAGGCTATTTGCTACAGAACCTGATGCCAAGGAAGTTATTAAGAAAAGAGAGATCTACCAGATCATGGAAACCGTAACCGATAAATGTGAAGATGCCGCCAATGTAATAGAATCTATTATAATCAAATACGCATAACATAATAGCACGAAATTTAAAAACGGATTTCACGGATTTATTAATCGAATGATTCGTGTTATTATCAATACCAATTTATGACCTTTCTAATTGTCATTATCATTCTCGCACTGGTCTTTGATTATATCAATGGCTTTCATGATGCAGCCAATTCAATTGCTACGGTTGTTTCCACAAAAGTACTCACTCCTGCCCAGGCAGTTATCTGGGCAGCGATGTTCAATTTTGTTGCCTTCTTTATCTTCAAAGACCATGGTGTTGCCAATACCATTGCCAAAACAGTAAAAACAGAAGTGGTAAACGGTCATGATATGCTGCTCGTTATTTTTTCGGGACTACTGGCCGCCATATTCTGGAACCTGTTAACCTGGTGGTTTGGCATTCCATCTTCTTCTTCCCACACGTTAATTGGTGCTTTTTCGGGTGCTGCTATTGCCTTCGGTGGTTTTGGAACGGTGAATTCTGAACCCATTCTTAAGACAGTCATATTTATCTTTCTTGCCCCCGTTATAGGCATGATCATCGCATTTATCATCTCACTCTGGTTCATTCATTCATTTAGAAAAGGGTGGATGCCAAAGATCATTGCAGCGATCATTTTTATTTTGGTAGGCACTTTCCTGTATTATAACATGGAATTTGACTCTTCAAAATTAAAAACTCACTATGAATCGTATGTGATGAGGGTAATATTTCATTCTAAAAATTTTAAATGGATATTGCTGGCTTCCATTTTGCTTATCATGGCTTCATTTACTGTTTTCCTCAATACCCTGAATGCAAACCGTGCTAATTCCTGGTTCAAAAAACTGCAGTTGGTTTCTTCTGCTGCTTTCAGTATCGGGCATGGTGGCAATGATGCGCAAAAAGTAATGGGTATCATCATGGCAGCCCTGATTGCTTACAATCCCCAGGTTTATAATCTTGACAATATGGTTTGGTGGGTTCCCCTGGCCTGTTATTCGGCAATTGCTTTAGGAACGATGAGTGGAGGCTGGAAGATCGTTAAAACAATGGGAACCAAGATCACCAAAGTAACTCCATTTGAAGGTGTTGCTGCTGAAACTGCCGGTGCTATCACTTTATTTGTAACAGAGGCGCTCAAGATTCCTGTTAGTACCACGCATACGATCACCGGATCAATCATAGGTGTTGGGGCAACGAGGCGTTTATCTGCTGTAAGATGGGGCGTTACCGTAAATCTTTTATGGGCATGGATTTTAACCATTCCAGTAAGCGCATTGCTGGCTGCCATCATTTATTTTCTGCTCAAATTATTCGTTTAAAAATATTAAATCACTGAATTCCTGAAAATCACTCAATCCGTTGAGTGATTTTTTGTTTTCTTTGCAACATAAAAAATAAACAACCGGGGCAATTTTTAAATCGTAAAATGAAATAACTTACCCAGATGAAAAAGATTTTGGTAACTGGT
>JAGPDJ010000078.1 GCA_018057635.1 Ferruginibacter sp.
CTTGCATCATTGGTAGTTCCCGGACCGGTCCACCTGGCCAATACTCCCCTGTATTTGTTAGAATAGTTTGCGTTTCTTTCGTAAGCCCTGTATATATCATTTCCTACTGAAGCATACGTAAAGGCATTGAAATCAAAATTCTTGTACTCAATATTCAGGTTCCAGCCCATGGTGAAATCAGGAAAAGGATCCCCGATCTGTGTTTGGTCTGCGGCTGAAATTACACCATCTCCATTCATATCCACAAAACGGATATCACCGGGTTGTGCGCCTGTTTGAGTAGGTGCATCTGCCACTTCCTTGGCAGTTTGGAACAAACCATCTGTTTTATAGCCATAAAAATAACCAGGAGTAAATCCTTTCTCAAATACTGTTACACTTTGAGATTGGCCATTGAAATAATAACCGCCCAGTATCCTTGCAGTACCGTCTGTATTGGTTGCGGTTACTTCATTGTTGGATGTGGTGAAAGTTAAAGCGGTACTGATCTTAACCTTTTTTGCAACAGTTGTATTATATCCCAGTGTAAGGTCTATACCCGAGCTTTTGGTAGAACCAATATTGGCAACCGGAATAGGTACTGTACCAAGGTATAACGAGGCTGAAGGTGTGAATAATAATCCTTCTGTCTTTTTAGTAAAATAATCTGCTGTCAGAGAAAATTTATTTTTATAAAATGTCATGTCAAAACCAACATTGCTTTGCTTATTGATCTCCCATTTCAAAGCATCATTGGAAGCACTTCCTACAGTAGAACCCGGATAGAAAACACCATCAAATGAATAGCCGTTACTGTTGGCTGTTGGACCGTAACTAGGTCCGCCTGTTTCTATCCTCACAAACTGTGGTGTAACATTGTCATTTCCTGTTGAACCAAAGCTACCCCTGATCTTTAAGAAATTGATGAAGTCTGATTTAAAGAAATTCTCTTTAGATACAACCCAACCCAGTGATCCCGCCATCAGGTTAACATATTTATTGTTCTTGCCAAATACATTAGAACCATCCCTGCGGAAACTGAAAGATGCCAGGTATTTGTCCTGGTAATCATAATTAAACCTAGCAAATACCGATACATTTCTTTTAAAATACTGGTAATAATACCCAGTTAATGCATTAGTATTTGTTGGCGAATTACTTCCGGTTGCAGCTGTTAAGTCTGCAAATTCCCATGAATTGAAAGGCACATCCTGCCTGCTGGCACCAGCGGCATTACCCGAAACTTTTGCCAGTGAAAACCCTGCTACTGTTTCAAAGTTGTGCCTGTCTTTTAGTTTAAAATTATAATTTCCAAATGCCTCGTAAGTATAATTAAAGTTGCTTGTTTTTTCGTGCGACACACTGTTGTGTTTACCAGAAACTGTTGATCCATCAGCATTCATTGAATTGTCAACATTTAACGGACCATAAAACACAAGTGGGGTGAAACTCTTGGAATTACCATCATACTTTGTATAACCAAAACGGGTTGTAAACTTCAGGTTTTTCAAAATGTCATACTGAAGTTCAAACTTTCCATATAGTTTATTGCCTACATTCTTGTTGTACGTATTTTCTAATTTGGTAAGCGGGTTAAAAATTTCTGATAATAACAAGTTGCTGAAACCATATTGCCCAACTGTATTGGGAACAGTATTGTATTTTGAAACTGTAGGATCAAAATTCAAAGCACTGCCTATGACACTGTTGAATGAATTTTCCTGTATTCCTTTTGAATCAAGGATAACACCTGTTGTATTTAATATGAATTTTAATTTAGATGTCAGGTCAAAATTGAGGTTGGCTGTAAAATTCCCCCTGGTAAACCTTGATTTGTCGTTTCCGCCAACAATACCTGCCTGCTTCAGGTAACCGGCAGACAGAAAATAAGTCATTCTTTCTCCGCCTCCGCGAGCTGTAAGATTATGCGACTGCATGGATGCTTTTTTAAATACCTCATTCTGCCAGTCTGTACCAACTCCCACGGCTGAAAGATCAGGGAAAATTACATTTCCACCAGCAAGTAAACTGCCTTCGTTTATGATGGCAGCATATTCAGAAGCATTCAGAACACCAATGGTATTGATCACTTCCTGAACACCATAATTACTATTAACAGTAAATTCGGCTTTTTGGTTCTTCCTGCCCGATTTGGTTGTAACAACAATTACACCATTACCACCTTTAATACCAAAAATGGCTGTAGCAGATGCATCTTTTAACACATTGATTGATTCAATATCTGCCGCACTGATTGAATTCAGGTCGGTAATTGATTGCTGAATACCATCTACAATTACCAATGGCTCATTTCCACTATAAGATGGTAAGCCCCTGATGGTTATCGTTGGTGCCGAACCCGGAGTACCACCCTGGATAACGGTAACACCTGAAGCTCTTCCCTGCAAAGCCTCCTCAGCTCTTACAGGTTTAAGTTTCTCAAGATCAGCACTTTTCACTGTTGAAATGGCCCCTGAAACTTTTGTTATTTTCTGGGTTCCGTAACCGATAACCACCACATCAGTTAATGTTGTGGAAGCACTTTCTTCCAAAAGGATAACAATGCCAGTGGTTGTATTTCCAACAGCATATTCCAGTGTTTTCATACCTGAATAGCTGATAATCAACACCGAACCGGTTGAAGGTACACTGATGGAGAAACTACCTTTTGCATCGGTGCTTACTGCTGCAGCTCCACCTTTTACGGCTACTGTTGCTCCAATAAGATTCTCGTTGGTAGTTTTGTTTTTAACTGTTCCCGTAACCTGGAGATTTTGGGCGTAGGAATGATTTAAAATGCTGCATAGTAGGAATACAGCACTCAAAAATGCAAGTTTTAGCTTCATAAACAATCGTTTTGGTTTAGACTAATTGAATGGTAAATTTATTCCAGCATTTCTCAAAACCCAAATAAAAGCACACTTCATTACTACATCAATATTTAAAAACCCTGATTTTATAGCTATTTTCACTACATCATTACTACATCAACTGTTTTTTCTTACTTTCACATAGCCATAACTCAAGCAAATGGTTTTTCGAATATTCATTTTATTGCTATTTCCATTATCCGGATTTTGCCAAAATACAATTGGCCTTCCGGAAGTGATCAATTATTATAAAGGAACCTATAATGCAGGTTTACAAAACTGGGATTTCAGGCAAGATAAAAATGGCATTATATATATAGCAAATAATGAAGGGTTATTGAGTTTTGATGGCAGGCATTGGAATCTTTACCCATTACCAAATAAAACCATCGTAAGATCGGTTGAAATTGGTGCAGATAACCGGATATATGTGGGCGGACAAGATGAACTAGGCTATTTTACGCCAGGGAAAAACGGCAGGCTAACCTATTATTCACTCACTAAGCTGATACCAGCATCCAATGCTTCTTTTGGTGATGTATGGGATATCATAGCTTTTAAGAAAGAAATTTTTTTCAGGTCACCCAATAAGATTTTCCGCTTTTCCAACGAATCGGTTTCTGTGTTTAATGCTCCTTACGAATGGGGTTTCCTGGGAGTATGTAACGGCAAACTGTATGCCCAGGATTTTAAAGAAGGCCTCATGAACTTTGAAAATAATAACTGGGTACAATTGTCACAATTTAGTGGGTATCCTGTTAATGACCCGGTAACGGCTATATTACCCTTAAATAACGACAGCGCCGTAATAACTTTCCTGAAAAATGGAATTTACCTGCTTTCTGGTGAATCTGTAAGAAAGGTAAATGCTGAAAATTTAAAAATTTTAGAATATGAAAGAATATATGCTGCTACTTCCATAAATAATGACTGGATAGCATTGGCAACCAATAGTGCCGGTATATATATTATAGATTTAAAAGGGAATATTATACAGCGTTTTTCACGTACTGAAGGGCTGCAAAATAACAATGTACTCAGTATTTTTTTGGATGCACAGCATAATTTATGGCTTGGCCTAGACAATGGCATTGATTTTATTGCATACAACAGCGCCATAAAACATATCATACCACAATCACAGGACGGTTCGGGATATACAGCCATCATTCACAACAGTAAACTGTTTACAGGAACATCCAATGGCCTATATAGTGTTCCTCTCCAAAAAATGCAGGATCTTAGTTTCAATAAAGGCGATTTTCTGCCAGTGAAGGGCACAATGGGCCAAGCCTGGAATTTGGCTGAGATCAACAATCAACTTTTGTTAGGCCATCACGATGGAGCATTCGAAATAACTGAAAATAATGCTACTTCCATTTCTTCAGAGCCGGGATTTTGGAATTTTGTTCCCATTTCTGCCACATCTCCTGCTTCAAAAATAGTTGCAGGTAATTATAAGGGACTTAGAACATTTGACTTCATTAACGGACGTTTTTCCCAATCAGGAATTATACCGGATTTTGTAGAATCCTGCCGCTTTGTAGCCATCGACAAATTTGATAATACCTGGGTTTCACACCCCTATCATGGTGTTTATAAAATTTTAAAAAACAATACCGGTAAAACTGCAGCAGTACTTTATACAGATAAAAAAGGTTTACCATCCACCCTAAACAACCATGTTTACAAAATTAAAAATGATGTACTGGTTGCAACAGAAAAAGGGGTGTATTTATACAACCAGCAAAATGACAATTTTGAACCTGCCCCTTTTTATAAGAAATTATTGGGAGACAAGAGCATCCGTTACCTTAAAGCAGATGATGCAGGAAATATCTGGTTCATTCATGCAAAAAACCTGGGTGTAATTGATATGTCGGGTATTGAACCATCTGTTATTTACCTGCCCGAATTAAACAACAGGATGCTTAGTGGATTTGAATTCATTTACCCGGTTAATGAAAACAATGTTTTCCTGGGTGCCGAAAAAGGATTCTATCATATTAACTACGATAAATATAAAAAAACATTACCCGGACTTAAAGTACAGGTTCGCATGGTAAGAATAATAAATAATACAGACAGCCTGGTATTTGGCGGATATTTCAAAGATGTAAATGAAAACCAGTTGCAGGATGATAAAAAAATCCCTTCTATATCTTATAACTGGAAAACCATTCAATTCGGGTATTCATCAGCGTTATTTCATAACCAGGAAACACTTGAATACAGCTACAGGTTAAAAGGCTTTGATGAGAACTGGTCGGAATGGACAAAGCGCACCGAAAAAGAATACACCAACCTGCCTGCAGGCAAATATACATTTGAAGTAAAAGTGCGGAACAACCTGGGCAATGAATCTGCTGTTTCGGGATACTCATTTAAAATTCTGGCTCCCTGGTATCAAACCAATATGGCATACACGATTTACCTGTTATGCCTTGGTGCACTTATGTTTGGTATTTATCGCTGGCAACGTAAAAAATTCCTGCAACAACAAATACAACATGAAGAGGAGCAGAAAAAATTATTATATATACATGAACTGGAATTAAACAAGACTGAAAGTGAGCTGGTAACCTTGAGAAATGATAAACTGGAAGCTGATATCAATTTTAAAAATTCTGAACTCGCTTCATCTGCCATGCACCTGGTTAAAAAGGGTGAGTTGCTTACCAATATGAAAAGTGAGCTGGCACAATTGATGAAAAGAGTAGACAATGAACAGGTGGTTTCTGAACTGAAAAAAATGATCAAAGCACTCAGTGAAGATGATAATATTGATAAAGAATGGGAAAATTTTGCCAAGCATTTCGACCAGGTTCATAGCGACTTTGTTATTAAATTAAAAGAGAAACACCCGGCTATTTCCGGTAATGAGTTAAAATTATGCGCTTATTTAAGGATGAATTTATCAACCAAAGAAATAGCACAACTAATGAATATTTCTGTAAGGGGTGTTGAGATCAGCCGTTACCGTTTGAGAAAAAAACTGGGCATCACAACAGAAGTTAGTCTTTTTGATTACCTGATCAAACTTGGGTAAAACTATAAAACTCCATTTCAAACAAAGGGTTTAAAACTGATTACATTTGGTAAAGCATATTTAACCGGAAAAAATACAAACATGAAACTGCAGTTCTGGAGTATTGGAAAAGCACATGAAAATTATGTTAAAGAAGGGGTGGAAATGTTCACCAAACGCATCAGCAATTATTTCCCGGTACAATGGCATATTATTCCAATGCCTAAGAATGCCGGCATGATGAGTGAAATGGATCTGAAAATAAAAGAAGGCGAAATGATCCTGCAGTTTTTAAAAAAAGAAGATTACCTGGTTGTACTGGAAGAAAGAGGAAAACAAATATCCAGTGAAGGCCTTGCTGCCTTTATGCAGCAACGTGCCAATGAGAGCGAAAAGAACCTGGTGTTTTTAATCGGGGGTGCATTTGGATTGAGTGAAGATGTGCTTCACCGGGCAAATTATAAATGGAGCTTATCTCAACTGGTTTTTCCCCACCAAATGGTAAGGTTAATCCTGGCAGAACAGGTTTACCGGGCCTGCAGCATTTTGAGAAATGAAAAATACCATCATGTGTAGCTCTGTCATCCCGAACGCAGTGAGGGATCTCATGAATGCAGTGAGGGTTCAAATGAACGCAGTGAGGGATCTCATGAACCATTCTACTATTTAAAGGCAAAAAGCTTAATTCGTTAGATCCCTCACTGCGTTCGGGATGACATTAATCCAAAGTTTCACCATAGATTTGAAAAAAAAATTAAAAAATGAATTTTTCCGACTACCCGGTTACCCTGTTACTCATCGCCATCAATGTGGTGTTTTCAGTTATTGGTTTTTCCAACCAGCAACTGGTAAGCAAAACCATCATGTGGCCTTATTATGTAAAAAGGGAAAAGCAGTATTACAGGATGATCACGTCTGGTTTTTTACATGCCGACTGGATGCATTTGTTCTTCAACATGTTCACGCTTTATTTTTTTGGAAGAAATATTGAGCTCATTTTTTCCAATTATGGCCTGGGAGGAAAAGCTTCTTATCTTTTGCTGTATTTTCTGGCACTGATCATATCTGATCTGCCCAGTTATTTCAAACACCAAAACGACCCGGATTACCGTGCGCTGGGAGCATCCGGGGCAGTTTCGGCAGTTGTATTTGCCGCCATTGTGTTTCAGCCATGGAGTAGTATTTACCTTTATGGAGCCATAAAAATTTCAGCTGCTGTTTATGCCGTTTTATACATTATCTATTGCATTTACATGGGAAAAAAGGGTGGAGATAACGTGAACCATGATGCGCACTTGTGGGGTGCCATATTCGGATTAATATTTACCCTGGCACTGATCTCATTCCTTCAACCAGACATGTTTAATTTTATTATTGAGGAATTGAAAAGGCCAAGCTTGCTAGGCCGATGATACTGTTAATTTTAAAACTTTAACGGTGTTACCTGTAATTTTAAACCGGTCATCAATCCGCTGGCCAACCACCCAGATGATTTTTTTATCCATTTCTACAACCCAGGTATTTTCCTTTTGAGTTAAGGACATTTTATTGTCGATAAAAAAATTACTCAGCTTCTTTTTCTTCTGCATACCTAACGGGTAAAAATAATCGCCTTTCTTCCATTTGCGAAGTAAGAAGGGAAAAATAACCTCCCCTGCATCAAGCAATGCAACGTAATTACTGGTATCGATTTTATTCGGTATACCTGGATATTCAATAATGAGTTTCTGATCAGCAAAAACAATAATATCATCCTGTTCTTCAATTAATACACTGGCCGCTCTGTTGTCATGCAGTTTTGAAATGATCAGCCAGTTCCTGTTGTGCAGGATGCGGTGTGTTTGAGAAACAACATATTTACCTGAACCACTTTTTAATAACCTGACCACATCAGCTACCTGTGCAGCAGTAAATCCATATTGATGAATGATCTCATAAACAATCGTATGCAATGCAGGTGTTTTCTGCAACTTCACTACGGGAATATGTATCTCATTCCCTTTTGTAACCAATAGTTTCTTTTGCAGGTTGTTCACCGACAACTGGTATAAACTATTAAACTCCCGGAAACGGCCAATATTCCCCAGTAAGTTATCCTCCACATTCGGATATACTTCCAGCAAAGATGGTATTAATTTATTGCGGAAATAATTTCGTGTGTATTTGTCGTTGCTGTTGGATGAGTCTTCCCGAAACGGAATATTATTTTCTTCTGCATATTGAAACAAGGCTTCTTTTGTTGCAAACAGCAAAGGCCTTACAACATGATTTCCCTGTCCGCTTTTTGGCTGAATACCTTGTAAACCGGCCATTCCGGTGCCTTTGAAAAAATTCATCAATACAGTTTCAATATTGTCATTGGCATGATGGGCAGTGAGTAAATAGTTTATTGGTTTACTGGTATGTTCTGCAATCAGCTGGCTGAACCAGTCATACCGAAGGTTTCTTGCGGCAACCTGTATACTTAATTTGTTTTCGGATGCATAATTTTCTGTGTCAAATTT
>JAGPDJ010000079.1:0-6491 GCA_018057635.1 Ferruginibacter sp.
CAATTTCCGGCAAAAGTAACTCAATCATTAAACTTTAAACACGAATTGCTGTTATATCCTAACTTTAGCGAAAAATTTGCAGTATGAAAAAAGTCATGATTGTCGGCTTACTTGTTGTAGCAGCATTTGCAGTTTATTGGTTTATGTTCAGGAAAACCGGTAATTCAGCAACTGATACCAGGCAACAGCCAATAGCTTTAAAAAAGCATTCAGACGGATTTAATGCCAGCATAGATAAAGTGGTATCATCTTATTTAAGTATCAAAGATGCCTTTGTTACTGCAGATACAGCTACTGTAAAAAAGAACACGATGATGCTGGTAAGCCTGCTCGACAGCATCCCGGTTTCTGAATTAAACAATGACAGTGCCAATGTATCAGAGGTAGCCAAAGCGACTATTGCTGATATCAGGGCCAATGCAGTTTCACTGTTATCTCAGGCAGATATCACAGAAATGCGCCAGGATTTTAGAATGATGACTGAAATGATGTATCCTGCGTTTTTCAATACTATAAATTATGAAGGGCAGAAATTATACTTACAGCACTGTCCGATGGCATTTGGTGAAGATAAAGGAGCAGATTGGATCAGCAACAGCGAAGAAATTATAAATCCGTACCTGGGTAAAAATCATCCGGAATACAAAGGTTCTATGCTGCATTGCGGTGAAATTAAAGATACTATCAAAGCCCGGTAAAAGATATTGTACTACTTATGAAAATGTATGTTGTATTATTCCTCATTGGTTTATTTTCTATACAGGCCAGTGCCCAAAAGAGGTATACCATCAGTGGTTATATAAATGATGCCGCCACCGGTGAAACCATGATAGGTGCAACATTGAATGTTAAAGGCAATACAAGGGGAATAAGCAGCAATCAATATGGGTTTTACTCTCTTACCTTAACCGAAGGTAAATACAGCCTTACATGCTCATATATTGGATATAAAACAGAAACGATCAATATCGATCTTATAAAAGACACTCTTTTAAATATAAAATTGCAGTCCGGCGTTCAGCTTTCGGAAGAAGTTATCGTTACATCTCGTAAAAGGGACAACAATGTAAAAACCGCTCAAATGGGAAAAGTTACATTGCCCATTGAGCAAATAAGGTCGATCCCGGCATTTTTAGGAGAAGTAGACTTGTTGAAAGTGGTTCAGTTGCTTCCGGGTGTCCGCAATGCTGGTGAGGCAAGTGCTGGTTTTTATGTAAGGGGTGGCGGACCAGATCAAAACCTGATTCTGCTCGATGACGCTGTAGTATATAATTCAGGCCATTTGTTTGGCTTTTTCTCAGTTTTCAATTCAGATGCCATCAAAAATGTTTCGCTGATAAAGGGCGGAATGCCGGCGCAATATGGAGGAAGGCTTTCCAGTGTACTGGATATTTCCATGAAGGAAGGAAACAACCAGAAATTGCAGGTTGATGGCGGTTTGGGGCTTATCGCATCCAGGCTTTCTATACAGGGGCCAATTGTAAAAAATAAAGCTTCATTTATTGTCTCTGCCCGCAGAACATATATAGATGCCATCACAAAACCATTCATAAAGGAATCGAATCAGTTTAGTGGTTCCGGTTATTATTTTTACGACCTCAATGCCAAGATCAACTATAAAATTGATGAACGCGACCATCTTTACCTAAGCGGATATTTTGGCCGCGATGTTTTTGACTTTGTAAATGGTACGCAAAGCCTGAATGTGAATATTCCCTGGGGGAATTCTACCGGTACACTACGCTGGAACCATGTTTTCAACAACAAATTATTCGTGAACACCACGGCAGTATACAACGATTATAATTTTACTTTCAAAGCCTCCCAGAACAATTTTGAGCTAAAACTGGCTTCAGGAATCAAAGACATCAGCCTGAAACAGGATTATGATTATTACCCTTATTCCAATCATAAACTGAAATTTGGATTCTTGTATACCTATCACCGGTTTACACCATCTGTGGTAAGTGGCCGGCAGGATTCTGTGGTATTTAATCCACAGAATGCTCAATTGAAATATGCCCATGAAGCGGCTGTTTATTTACAGGACAATTGGGAAATCAACCAGAAATTAAATATTAATCTAGGTTTACGATTTAGTGGTTTTCAGCAAATTGGACCAAGTAAAATATATACAGAAGACCTTAATGGAAACCGGATTGACAGCATTGTGTATGGCAGGGGAAAAGCGTTGAAGACCTATGGTGGTTTTGAGCCAAGGGCCACGATGCGTTATGCCATCAATGAACAAACATCCATCAAGGCATCGGTAACACGTAACCTGCAATATATTCACCTGGTGAGCAATGCAGGAACAACCTTGCCCACAGATATCTGGGTTCCCAGTACTTATAAAGTAAAGCCGCAGATCAGTTGGTTATACGCCCTGGGTGTATTCAAAAATTTCAACAACAACATGTTTGAAACATCCGTGGAAGTATATTATAAAAACATGCAGAACCAGATTGAATACGAGGAAGGTTATACGCCCAATACCATCGAAGACATTGAAAACTCATTCACTTTTGGCAGGGGCTGGAGCTATGGAACTGAATTATTTTTTAATAAAGTAAAAGGAAGGCTTACCGGTTGGGTTGGTTATACACTTAGCTGGACATGGCGCAAGTTTCCGGCATTGAATTTTGGCAATAAATATCCTGCCAAATTCGACAGAAGAAATGATTTAAGCCTTGTCGCCATTTATGAACTGAATAAGAAATGGAAATTGTCGGCCACTTTTGTTTATGGAAGCGGTAACGCAGCTACACTTCCTCAGCGTTTTTACATCATCGGTGGAGTGTTAACGCAGGAATACAGTCGTATCAACGAATACCGGCTGCCCTCCTATCACCGGTTAGATCTTTCTGCCACACTTTCTCCAAAGAAAAATGCTACACGTAAAGTAAAAAGGGAATGGGTGTTCAGCATCTACAATGCTTACAGCCGCAAAAACCCTTATTTCATTTATTTCGATCAATCAGGAAGCCCTGTTAACGGCGATATCAAAGTTCAGGCAAAACAGGTATCTATATTCCCGATAATACCGGCGATAACGTATAATATCAAACTGTAAAGGATTACACGAATTAAAATTTTGATTTAAAACACGAATTTTTAACACGAATTACATTTATGTAAAACACGAATTTTTTACACGAATTACATTTATGTAAAACACGAATTTTTTACACGAATTACACGAATTTTGGCTTTAGTATTTTGTAACTTCTAACCCTGCCTAAACCCTTTAAACTCAATAAACCTTAATCTATCTTTCAATTAAACCTCCTAAACTTTCTAAACTTCCACTAAATACTAAACTTCCTAAACCCTCTAAACCTTATAAACTTAATAACTAATAAACCTACAACCAACTTACTTCCCCGGTTCCCGCAGCACAAATCGTATCGTTCCGCTTTTCTGCAAATCTGATGTAATCCTCACTTCGTATCGCTTGTTTCCGTCATTCACAACCATCAAGGCAGTATTAGGAGGAATGGAACCCAGGTTCTCTGCATACATAACCAGTTCATTCATATCACTTTCATTTTCAACATTGATATTTAAACAGATTGGTTTATCGGATAACCGTTGCCGGGATAGCAATAATTTACCATTGTAAAAAAGGGTAACTGAATCGCCATCTATTTCTCCATTATCATACAGGCTAACTTTTACTGAAACATTTTCAACTTCAATGGTCTTTAAAACAGTGTTGTTTCGTTTTTCAAAATTTCGCGAAGGAGCCATAAATTTCTCCTGCAGGTTGTTCTTTGCAACAGGCATATCTACTGTTTCTTCCTTAACATCTTTATTCGGCTTTAGAGAAGCATTGTTATTTGGCCTTTGTGAAATTTTGGCTGCCGGTGGAGCAGCTTTTTTCTGAACAACTGTTACAGACTGCTTTTTTACAGGTGAACTGGTCTTTTTATGGGTAACTGAATTCCTGGCCACTGTATTATTATACAATTGTGTATTCTTTTTAAGCACACGTCTTTCCAGGCTGGTGTTACCATATCCGCAATCACCTTCCTGGTTGGGTGCTGGTTGCCATTTACCTTCCAGCGATTCTAAATCGCCCTTTTTAAAATAAGTTAACCGGTGAACCTGGAAGCAATTCCTGATGTGAACCGGTACATTGGTTTTTGTACGGGTAACTTCCTTTACTTCAATATATTTTTCGCCACGGTTAATATATCCTTTCAGGCTGCAAATAGTATAGAATTTCTTTCCGCCGTCTGTAAAATAGGTGTAGGAATAGCCGGTAACTGTTTTGTCATTCACTTCCAGTTCAAGCACATAATCGCATGTATCGCCACCCCATCCTGCAAAAGAGCTGCTTTTGTCTAAAAAACTACCTTTCCATTGGCCTTTAAAATTCTGTGCCGAAACAAAGTAAGTTTGAAGTAATAATCCGCTAATGATTAGTAAAAATCTATTCATACTGGTTTGATAAATTTTATCTTCCGGTGTTTTTCCAGCAATTGACAAGATCAACCGTTGTGGATAAGCAAATCGCATGATTGTAAAATAAATTTACAATTACATAACAAAGATATTTTACTTTAATTTTCCCTTAGCTAAGAGTTCGTTAAATTTGCATTTCAAAAAAAGCCAGGAACTCAGTTAACAATGATAAAGATAACATTACCCGACGGATCTGTGCGTGAATACCAGGAAGGGGTTTCAGCCATGGATATTGCCAAATCGATCAGCGAAGGATTGGCAAGAAAAGTACTTGCTGCCAGTGTGAACAATGAAGTATGGGATGCCTCCAGGCCAATAACCACGGATGTTTCCCTGAAATTGCTTACCTGGGATGATACGGATGCCAAATCAACTTTCTGGCATTCTACGGCTCACCTGATGGCTGAAGCTGTGGAAACCATGTTCCCGGGAGTAAAATTTTGGGTTGGCCCTGCAATAGACAAAGGTTTTTATTACGATATGGACCTGGGTGATAAACAAATTACTGAAGATGACCTTGCCGGGCTGGAGAAAAAAATGAGTGAACTGGCAAAACAAAGCAATGTTTATTTGCGTAAAGCGATCAGCAAAGCAGATGCCATTAAATATTTTGAAGAAAAGGGTGACGAATACAAACTCGATCTGCTGGGCAACCTCAATGATGGAGAAATAACTTTATACTCCCAGGGCGCTTTTACCGATCTCTGCCGTGGCCCGCATATTCCAAACACCGGTTTCATCAAAGCAATTAAACTGACGAATGTTGCAGGTGCATACTGGAAGGGCGACGAAAAGAACAAGCAGCTTACCCGCGTTTACGGTGTTTCATTCCCCAATCAGAAAGAGCTGGACGAATACCTGTTGATGCTGGAGGAAGCTAAAAAAAGGGATCACCGCAAGTTGGGAAAGGAGCTTAGCATTTTCACCATGGATGATGATGTGGGCCAGGGTTTGCCATTGTGGATGCCAAACGGAACCATTATCATAGAAGAATTGGAAAAGCTGGCTAAAGAAACAGAGAATGCCGCCGGTTATAAAAGGGTTGTAACCCCGCATATTGCCAAGGAAAGCATGTACCTCACCAGTGGCCATTTGCCATATTATGCCGATAGCATGTTTCCGCCGATGGAACTGGATGGCACCAAATACTACTTAAAAGCGATGAACTGTCCGCATCATCATAAAATATTTGATGCCGAACAAAAGAGCTACAAAGACCTGCCATACCGCATTGCAGAATACGGTACCTGTTACCGGTATGAACAAAGCGGAGAGTTATTTGGCCTGATGCGGGTTCGTTGCCTGCACATGAATGATGCGCATATCTATTGCAGTAAGGAACAGTTTGCAGATGAGTTCCGTGCAGTGAATGACATGTACATCAAGTATTTTAAAATATTTGGCATCGACAAATACGTGATGCGCCTGAGTTTGCACGAACCAACCAAACTGGGTCAGAAATATGTAAATGAGCCTGAATTATGGAAAGAAACGGAAGCAATGGTTAGGCAGGTTTTGATAGAATCAAACATTCCATACATAGAAGTGCAGGATGAAGCAGCTTTTTACGGACCCAAAATTGATGTACAGATATGGAGTGCCATTGGCAGGGAATTCACTTTGGCTACCAACCAGGTAGATTTCAACAGTGGGAACAAGTTTAAACTGTCGTATACCAGTCAGAATAATACCCCTGAAGTGCCCCTAATTATTCACCGGGCACCATTGGGCACCCATGAAAGGTTCATCGGATTTTTGCTGGAACATTATGCCGGGAAATTCCCCGCATGGCTGGCACCGCTGCAGGTAAAGATCCTCCCGATCAGCGATAAGTTTATGGATTATGCAAATACAATTTTGCAAACGCTGAAAAATTCAGATATTCGTGTAGAAATAGACGACAGGCAGGAAAAGATTGGCAAGAAGATCAGGGATAATGAATTATTGAGGATCCCTTATATGCTCATCATAGGTGAAAAGGAAATGAACGAAGGAAAGGTTTCCGTGCGCAGGCAGGGAAAAGG
>JAGPDJ010000079.1:6591-8377 GCA_018057635.1 Ferruginibacter sp.
ACGACAGGCAGGAAAAGATTGGCAAGAAGATCAGGGATAATGAATTATTGAGGATCCCTTATATGCTCATCATAGGTGAAAAGGAAATGAACGAAGGAAAGGTTTCCGTGCGCAGGCAGGGAAAAGGCGATGCAGGAACTTTTGGATTAGAAGAGTTCATGAGCAGTTTAAAGGAAGAGATCAGGGAACGCCGAGAAGATGAGAGTATAGTTCATAGTTCATAGTTTGAGGTTTGAAGTTTGCAAAACCAAACTTTATTCAGCATAACTAAATTCGTGTAATTCGTATAATTAGTGTCTTATATTCGTGTAATAGAAATAAACAACATTGTAAACTAAAATTCATAAATGGCATTTCCACCCAGGCCCCCCAGAGGCACATTCAACCCCCGTTTTAAAAAAGAACAGCAGCAGGAGCACCGTACCAATCACATGATAAAAGTACCAGAGGTACGTTTGGTTGGTGAAAACATTGAACCAGGAATCTTGTCCACGCCAGATGCACTAAAACTGGCGCAATCTATGCAACTTGACCTTGTAGAGATATCACCAGGAGCAAATCCGCCGGTGTGCAGGGTTATTGATTACAACAAATTCCTGTACGAGGAAAAGAAGAAGAAAAAAGAAATGAAAGCGAAGTCCAAGACCAGCGAGGTAAAGGAAATTCGTTTTACGCCCAATACAGATGATCATGATTTTGAATTCAAGGTAAAGCATGCCGAAAAATTCCTGAAAGATGGTGATAAAGTGAAGGCGCATGTTCAGTTTAAGGGACGTGCCATTATGTTTAAAGAACGTGGCGAGTTATTGCTGTTGAAATTTGCCGACAGGCTGAAAGATGTTGGTGCGTTGGAAGGCATGCCAAAGATGGAAGGAAAAAGGATGCTGGTTATGTTTGCACCAAAATCGCAGCAAAAGAAAAAATCATCCGAACTCGGCAAACTGGTTTCTTCAGAAAAAGCAGAGAAGCCGGAAAAGGCAGAAACAAAAGAACAGGAATAATAAAACATATTAAAATACTAAAAAGGCTTTTTGTAAAAGGGCCTTTTTTTTATGAACATTGATAATGGATAATTGAATAATGGATAATTTAAAGTCTTAGAACCTAACGAATCTTAAAAAAAAATCTAAACCATCTAAACCATCTAAACTCTAAACTTGCAAACAAACTAATAAACCACTAAACCCACCCACCCATTCCATGGACACCTCCCTCAACAAATACATCAGCGACACCGGTTTTTGCAGCCGCAGGGAAGCTGACCGTTATATTGAAGAATGCCGGGTAACCATTAATGGAAAAGATGCACATAAAGGCAACCGGGTAAAGGAAGGTGATTTGGTTCAGGTAGATGGAGAGCCGCTGAAAAAAAAGAAACAGGCTGTTTACATCATGCTTAACAAGCCAAAAGGAGTAACCTGTACAACAGATCAAAAGGACAAAACCAATATCATCGATTTCATCAGTTATAAGACACGCATTTTTCCCATCGGCAGGCTGGATAAGCTTTCTGAAGGGTTGATATTTTTAACCAATGACGGAGATATCGTAAATAAGATATTGCGGGCAGGCAATGCACATGAAAAGGAATATGTAGTTACAACAGAAAAACCCATCGACAGCATTTTTGTTAACAACATGCGGAATGGGGTAAGAATTATGGGAACGGTAACGAATAAGTGCTTTGTAAAGCAGGAAGGCGACAACCGTTTCCGCATTATACTAACGCAGGGGCTTAACCGCCAAAGTCGCCGTATGTGTGAAACTTTGGGATACCGGGTAACAT
>JAGPDJ010000080.1 GCA_018057635.1 Ferruginibacter sp.
CAAGTATGTTTGGGCCGGCAGCCAATGCGGGTGTAAGATTTGGTATTGGCAGGAAAAGCAAAAACCTGGAACTGCGTTTATCCTATATGCAGGGCCTTAAAAAGGCGGATATAATCTCTGCATATTATTCAAAAAGGCCTGCCAATTTCGGATTTGCCGTTCTTTTCAATTTTTAAACGCTAAAAGTTATCATAAAGGGCGTTTCCGGAAATACCGGAAGCGCCCTTTTTTCAATTAAGATTACATATTCATTTCTTTCCATTCGTCTTCCAGGATACTCATTTCAATCATACTCCACCACTTACCCTTATTAAATAAAATATCTCTTGATATACCTTCTACTTTAAGCCCGCCTTTTTCATAACAGTTTAATGCAGCAATGTTATCGTTATACAGGCCCAACCCTATCCGATGTAATCCCAGTTGTTCAAAACCGACCTTCAAAACAGCCAGGATCACATTTCTGCAATACCCTTTGCCTCTTACTTCTTCAGCCAAAAAGACCCTGCTGATACGGGCTGAGCGGTTTTTCCAGCTTATTCCCCCGATTGAAATATGGCCAACAGATTTACCGGATTCTTCTTCTACCACTTTATAAACAAATGCATCTGAACTACCTGCAATATTGGTATCATCTATATACCAATCCAGGCTTTCAATGGTTAAAGGAAAACTGAATAAAGCGCCCGACCATATAGTTAGCGATTCTTCATCATTGATCCATTCAATTAATTGTTGAAAATCCTGCGCTTCAAATTTTTCCAGTCTGATCATACCCTGATTCATATTATTTCAATTTTCACTTTGCCGGTTCACAGGCAAGCCGGTTGCAATGATAACAAGTAATTGTTTCATTCCGTTGAATTAAGAAAGAAAATCAATTACTTAATTTTTCAAAAATTATCGCTAAACTTAAAATCATCCGGCATTACATCCGTGGAAAAAGATGATCAGTTAACAATCCATAAAACTGAATCACCGGTACTGTAGTTGTTTTGTTCCCATAATTTATTGGCAGGGTCCTTTATCCAGTTGCCATCTACAATGAACTTGTATAAATGTTTCCCTCTAGAGAGATGTAAACTGAATTCCCAATCATCTCCTGCCTTTTTCATTGAGATGAGGTTGGGATTAAACCCATTAAAATCACCTGCGAGGTTTACTTTTTTTGCATTTGGGTAACCAGATAACCTGAAAGTATAATTGGGATCAAGTACCAGGTAAGAATTCATATTCCCGTTGTTATTAACCAATACAGGATTATCCGGATCTGTAATTTCTTTTCCGTCTACCACAAACCTGTATTCATAATTACCGGCGCCCAGTGAATATGGGAATTCCCAGCATTCAGCAGATTTCTTCATATACAATTCATCTTTGCGCCAATGATTGAATGATCCGGTTAGTGTAATAGCCCGGGCATTTTCAAATCCTTTCAATGTGAACAGAAATGGTTTCCCTAAATGAATTACAGAATTGAAATCATTAAATTCATTGGGGAACCGGTCAGGATTTCCCGGGTCTGTTTTCCAGTCTCCATCAACCACATATTTATAAGTATGTGTACCGTTTGCCAGGTAAACAGGTAATTCCCAACCTGATGCAGTGCGTTTCATTACAGTTTCCCTGGGCTTCCAGTTATTGAAACTACCAGATAGAAATATCTTTTTTGCATTACTGAATGTGTCAAGTTTAAACAGGTAATTTGTTTTATAAAACACTGAATTTGTATTACCCAATCCGTCATTTTCCCGAAGTTGGTTGTCATCATCCAGTATCCAGTTATTGTCAACAATAAACTTATACCAGTATTTGCCCGGAACTAATTTTACGTTTGCTATCCAGCCACTATCGGTTTTAGTCATTGGCATTGCATCCTCCGACCAGTTATTAAAACTTCCGGCAAGCATAACCTTGTTTCTATTCAGGTTGTTTTGCAAATAAAAAGTAACGATGGAATCACGTGTTTCAAATCCAGCTTTTTTCCTGAATTTATTATAGCCAAATACCTGGCCATTGTCTGTTGCAGGGAATAATGCGGAATTACCAACATCTTTAGATGTAAAAATGATCTTATCTGCAACACTCAACAGGTCATCGGAACTAATCAATTCCTTGCTAACAGCCAGTATTTCTGATGAATTTAATTCCACACGCCAGCCCAGTCTTTGCAAAGAATCGCCGTTATTCGTTTTCATGAAATATTTCAAAGCCAGGTCTGCAAGATCAAAGTTTACTATAAAACTGTCTAGAACAGATTCATTAATATTCTTGGGCAGCTCAATGTACATTTTCCCATCCTTTATTTTACAAACCTGTGCATGAGACATGGCAAATGAAAACAAAAGTATCATAGTACATATACAGCTGCGTACAGGTTTTAAAATTTTCACTATGATCATATTTATTTCCATATATACATTTTGCGCTTCACAAAGTTAAACCCAATTTTATGCAATGAAAGAAAATCAAACCCTAAAATTCCATCTGTGCAGGAAATATATGACAGGCAAGATTTCTGAAGGTTTGTGATGAGTATTGGTAACGAGGAAACTTGTTGGTTTCCGATCTTCATATTTTTCAAATTACCATATAAAGCCTCGGTTTTTTTATCATCAGCACCTCTTAAAATGACCCTGCGACCTATTTCTACATTTTCAAAAATATTGTTGGGTAAACGACTGTCGAGCAGGTTTGTCTCAGCACCACAATCAATAATGAAACGTAGTTTTTTTCCTCCTATTTCAAGTTTTGTAATGATCTTATTATCTGTTATATCAAATGGGATAACACTATATGCCGATGTATCATTAAGCAATTCACTTTTATAGGTCTTAGCTTCTTTTTTACTGATCAGGTGAAGGTATATGAGGCTCTTTTCATAATCAATGATCAGTTCAAACTGCCTGAAAAGCTGAATTCCGAGCAAACCAAGTATTTTAACTCCTTTACTGTTCTCAATCTGTCCCAGGTTTGTAAGATCCGCTTCTACCCTGTTATACTTAATATTTCCAAAAGAGAACTCGTCAATCTGAATTTGAATCCTGTTGCTGGCTGAACCGGATAAACCTGTTTGTTCCTGGTCTGAACTGTTAATTGTTGAATAACTTCTGAAATAAGTCATGTTCAATACCAGGTTTGGTGCCCCGGTATCCAGAATAAAATTCCCAACAATAGAATCTGCCCTTGCTTGTATGAGTATCAGGTTTCCGGCTCTTGTAAATGGAATTACACTGGTGGAATCGCTGCTTACAATGGGATCAGAAAATAAATGAACCGCATGTATTTGCGGCAAAAGAGAATCACTGATATTACTCCTGGATAAAACCGGCGAAGCAAACAACAAGGCTATTGGCAGCAGGAAAACTACCAAACTGGTAAAATATACTGATCTGAAATTCCTGCCAGCAAATGCCATACAATCCGGTTATACTGTAAATGTAACTTTACCTGCTGAAAAGTACTTACCGTTGTTGTAGTAATGCTACCTGTTGTAAAATGAGTTTGCAGTTCATAGCTTGCTAAAGTGGATCTTTCAACAACAGTTATTTGCAACATTCAACTATTAACGGTTATCGTTATTACGCTTTCCTCTTAAGTACCATTGGTTCTTTCAGAACAGTATACATTTTCTTATACATTTCCTTAACTACCATATACTGGTCTGCATTGTAAAGCCCTTTTTGGAATTCAATTTCAATCTTGATATGTATCACCCTGTTTTCCGCATCATGTTCTACGCGGCGGCTTATAATAATATCCTGCTCTTCATTAATGAATTTAATATTTTTAGGCAAATCCGCTGCCTTATAATTTTCGGGATAAATGATTGAAGTTGCAAGCCCGATTTTTCGTTTAAATCCAAAATTTATATTTGAAAACCTGTCTTTTGAAGTAAGTGGATTTTTATCAAATCCCGAGAACATATCGCAGGGTATGTACAGGTAATCGCCGGTTTCATTTGCATTTCCGGTAAACTGACATTGTTCAAGCAATGGCAAAGAATCTGTGTCACTGTTAAGCATTTCCAATTCGCCCAGGCTAAGCATCGTTTCTTCTTTGTTAAAATAGGACTGCATATAATTTTCTTTATTCACAGCATACTTATTAACCCGCATTATCTTTGCGTAATCATTACTGGTTACATTCACACTGCCAGCAAAAGAACCATCATTTTTAACGTTAATCAGGGTTCTTACAGATTCAAAATATTGTAAGGAATCATTCGTGATAGAAACAATGCCCCCTTTTTTTCTGTCAACAATTAATGCTGTTGTATTTAAAATATCATAAGGGATGATATGAGCCGGCGTAAACTGGTCGGTAGCATCCAGGTAATATTTTTTATTCCCTGAAATTACACAGGCGAAAACAGTATTAAACTGATCAATAAAGGGATAGTCCGTATTAACCTTTCCATGAAATCTTTCACTCACCAGAACCGGGTATACATCCAGGCCTGCATCTTTCAGTAAATTTACAAGCAGCAGGTTTAGTTCACCACTGGAGCCACTTTTTTTATTCCATGCCGATTTAACACCATCTATGGCATATTTACTGTACACATGGTTCCAGCTGAAATTTTTTCTTACATGATCATAGATCATTTTGATCTTTTTTTCCTCGCCAAGGTTATCAGTTTGCCTGATCAATTCACCTGCCCCGGGAATTCGCTTATCAACCTGGTTACCAAAATAAGTATCCGTATCCAGTTCCCTGATCACAGCGTTCCACGATTGCATATATTCCTGCTTATTAAAACCCCTGCCATTAAAACCGCTTAACTGAAAAATTACCTTTTGTAAATAATCCCTTCTTGCATCCATGTAAGGTTCTTCCGAGAGTCCCGGAATATTATTCATTTCAAAATAAATTCTGCCATCCTCATTCCCGGGTTTTATAATTACCGGAATATCTACCCTTTTGTTTACCCTATATGCAAATTCAGTATTTGGGAGAATATTTAACAAGTACTTACTCATTATAACAGGATATTCATACTGAAAGACCCATTCATCAAGTCCTCCATAATGCTTCATATCGCTTTCATAAGTATAATCGATTATGCTACCAACTTTAACTGCAGCAAAAGCAAGGGATACCGTACCCCTGTTTTCAGAAATCTTCTGAAAATAAATAGCACTTTTATCAAGTTTTTCTTTATCAATTCTGCCAGTTCCGTTGGCATTAATAGTGAAGCCTTTTACATTATAGATCAATTCAAACTCGTCCTTAGCCCAGTAAGGAATCTTAATATTGGCAGCATCAATTCCGTTTTCAGTCAATATCTTGATCCGGATATGGTGTTTGGTTATGAGATGGGAATTGTCATTATAATCAGATATTGCTTCATGAATTAAAATCACTGCTTCAGCCTCCGGATCAAAAGAACATTGTTTCAAAGCAATTTCTTCATTGCTTACATTTCCAAAACCTGAAAAAATATTTTCCTGTGCATACAATGGAAATGAAAACCATAGTACCACAGTAAGGGTAACCATCAACAGTTTCAACATAAAGCAGTGTTTAATATTGGTTAAATGTACTGTTTTATAAATAATTGGCACCTTAATTACAGCACCGTAAACGTATAAATTATAACTGGTGTCATCCCAATCAATCCACCCAAAATTCCGGCAAGGGCATCCATCATTTCATAATGCCCCTTCCCGGTTATCAATGATACAAGTTCAAAACCATAACAAATGGCCAGCAACAATATAAAAGCTACTGAAATAGCTATCAAATCATTCCACGAAATAAAATACAATGCAGTTGCCTGTAATAAAAATCCAAGTGGAATCCCCCAATAAAAGTGTTTCCATTTATCCCGTTCCCATTTTTTAAATTTCACTGTTTGGCTGGTTAATTATTCAGGAATATAAAGTAAAATATTAAATATAAAACAAAAACAGCCCGGAAATAAATCCGGGCCATTCTCTTACTCTAATTAAAAGGTCAAAAAGTAAATCCTACACCAATCTTTATCATACGGTTGTAGGCATCAATGTTCTTACTCGCATCTACTTTAGACAATCCATGATCATAGGATGCCGACAGGTTAATGCCATTATTAAACTGGTAGCCGATGCCGCCGGTAATGCCTGCATCCCAATGATTGAATTGCGATGTTACGGGTAATTTATAACTCAGCACATTAAATCCTAAAGCACCGGCAGAAACTTTAAGATCAGAATTTATAAGGTATGAAATCTGCGGACCGGCAAATAACTGTAACCCGCCTATATTGGCCTTCAGTAAAACTGGCAACTCAAGGTAGTTTAACTGAAGCTGTGCTTTTGCATTAATACCAAGCACATCAACTCCTTTCACATTCAACGATCCTTTTAAATGGTAACCTTTCTGAGAATAATTCAGGCCTGGCTCTACAGAAATAGTATTACCAAGCGGAATACCAATATAAGCTCCTGTATAAAAACCGGTGCGGCTGCCAGTGGTAATATAATCTTCGGCAAAATCAAGTACATCATTAAGGCTTTCAACTGCATCTCCTCTCATATCGGCTGAAGAAACACCCGCTTTAAAACCATAATAAACTTTTGATTGCGAAAATCCGGCTATTGAAATCAAAACCGCCAGGATAAGTAAAATTTTCTTTTTCATATAATAGTTGGAAACGGGTTTTACAGCCGTTCAGTTGGCTGAGAAAGTTTTTTTAAGTGAAAGATTAATGAACAACAGATAAGTTTTTGTTAAAGGCTTTTTGGGAGTTATTATATATAAATTCAAAACCAAAAATATCTTTTCAATTTTTTTAAAAATATGCTACGAATACACGAAATTGACTGAGTTGATAACTGATCTGATTTTCAAAATAAAATCATAAGAAAATGAGGATACTAAACTTTGGTAACAGTTATAGGTCACAGCATATATGCCAGCCAATCTATTTATAGGGAGGGCTTATTAAATTATTTTTGATAATATTGTAAAAATGCAAATCATGAAACGTAAAATCATTCTGCTTACTCTTATTGCAACAATTCTTATTGCCGGGGTTTTTATTTCATCATCGTGTAATACTATTGCCAGGGCTGCAGCTAAATACTGGACCAACAAGCAGATCAGGGAATTTGTAGGGAAATGTGAAGACAAATCAAGTATCATCCTGGGCAGTGAGAATGCAAAAAAATACTGTGATTGTGCGGTTGATGTAGTTGCTGAAAAATACAGGAATTATGAAGATGTAAAAAAGGCATCGCTTACAGATGTATTGAAAATAGCGAGGGATTGTAAGTGATTTTTTTCATACCGCAAAGGCGTGGAGGCGCTGTTTACTATTTTACTTTATTATAATCTCTGCGATTCCCCGTCTCAGCGGTTATTTTCACCGCAGAGGCACGGAGGCGCAGTTTTATTCGTTTTGATTTTACTTGACAGGCTGTTACTCCCATCACAATGAATCTTTTTTTTAACCGCAGAGACGCGGTGACGCAGCCGTTTCGCAGAGAGTCTCTGCTTTAACTCTTTAACGCTTGTTCTCTACGGTTAATTTATTTTTGAATTTACTTGTATACTTGCGTCTCCCCGCCTCTGCGGTAAATTTATCCAGATACGCATATTGTTTTACTGTTGAAGCATATATTTGCGCTAATAAACATTAAAAACTTCCTTCGCATTTACCATGAAGAAAATTGCCATGATTCCTGCCCGTTATGCCGCCACCCGTTTCCCGGCCAAACTGATGCAATTGCTGGGCGATAAAACGGTGATCAGGCATACTTATGATAATACAGTGGCAACAGGCCTGTTCCAGGAAGTTTATGTAGTTACCGACAGTGAGATCATTTTTAATGAAATCAGCAGCAACAATGGCAAAGCCATCATGAGCAAAAAGGAACATGAAAGCGGAAGCGACCGGATAGCAGAAGCCATTGCCGGAATGGATATTGATATTGTAATTAATGTGCAGGGTGATGAACCTTTTGTACAAAAAGAGCCACTGGAAAAATTGCTGGATGTTTTTTCTGATGAACGGGTTCAGGTAGCTTCATTGATGCAGGTATTGAAAGAAGATCAGTATATATCTGATCCCAATTATGTAAAAGTGGCAGTTGATAAAAAATTTAATTCGCTTTTATTCAGCCGCAGCCCGATACCTTTCCACCGAGACAAAAATATTCCAGTTAATTATTATGAACATATCGGTGTGTATGCATTCAGGAAACAGGCACTGATTGATTTCACCAACTGGCCCATGACACCATTGGAATCGGCAGAAAAGATAGAATGCCTTCGTTACCTTGAAAATGGAATTCAGCTTAAAATGATCGTAACGGAATATATGGGTGTTGAAATTGATACTCCGGAAGACCTGGTTCGTGCAGCTAAT
>JAGPDJ010000081.1 GCA_018057635.1 Ferruginibacter sp.
CTGCGGTAATGCCGATGTCGCATCAATTGAAAACGGCTGAAATAGATGAGATCCTTGCTGATGCGCAACTACATGTTATCATAGACGATATGAGCGGTGTTTGCCCTGTAAAAGGTGTTGGTTCGGTTATTGAAATGAATGCCGAATCATTTTCATTTATTTTTACGGGTAAAGGACAATTACTGCCTTATGCTCCACATGTTCATTTACCGGCTTTCATCCGGTTCACTTCCGGCACCACCGGAAAATCTAAAGGAGTAATTGTTTCCCACCAGTCTGTAATAGAGCGGATTGAAGGCGCCAACAAGGCATTGAGCCTGGGCACTGAAGATACAGTGGTTTGGGTACTCCCCATGGCATATCATTTTATTGTTTCAGTAGTTTTATATGTCCGTTTCGGAACAGCAATAGCCATAGCAAAAGATTTTCTTGCAAGGAGCATTATTGAAATCACAAACCGGCACCGCGGTACTTTGTTATATGCTTCTCCGGTACAGATCAGGTTATTATCAAACGATAACGGCCAGGGCCAGATGCCTTCGTTGAAAAAGGTGATCTCAACATCTGCTTCTATTTCCCCGGAAGTGTGCCTGGCATTTAAAAATCGTTTTGGCATACACGTTAGTCAGGCTTATGGTATTATTGAGATCGGTTTACCCATGATCAATTTTATAAAATCTGCCGAACACCCCGAAGCAGTTGGGTATGCGCTTCCAGATTATACAGTTGATATACTGGATGATGAATACAACCCGCTGCCGCCCGGACAAATAGGGCATCTGGCCATTAAAGGCCCGGGTATGTTTGATGCATATTTATTGCCTGCAACCCGACGTGCTGATGTTTTAAAGAAAGGTTATTTCCTCACGGCTGATTATGCATCCAAATCGGAAGACGGGCTGATAAAGATAGAAGGACGTGCAAAGTCGGTGATCAATGTTTCCGGTATAAAAGTTTTCCCGGAAGAAGTAGAAGCCGTACTGGAGATGATGCCGGAAATTAAGCTGGCTCGTATCAGCAGCAGCCCGCACCCTTTAATGGGTCAGATTATAGAAGGGGAACTTGTATTGCATGAAGGGGAAAGTATTGATGTGGAAGATGTACTTACTTACTGCCGTAAACGATTGTCTACATTTAAGGCTCCGCAAAGGTTGAAGATTGTTGATTCATTGCCGCTTACAAAAACGGGGAAGATTCAGAGACATTGAGGGGGATGGTAGTTGGTTTTATTATAAATGAAAGAGATGACATCTTTTTTATTTCAACATAACAATTTGAATATCTATCAGTTACAAGGGTTATTTTTAGATGACATCTTTTTTAAGTTCTTTTTAGTTTACTGACGCAGGTTTTACGGCCTCTTTCCAATTTATATAATTCACTTTCTTCTATTTAAGACGTTTGTTCATTTTTTTTCCAAAAAAGAGATGACATCTTTTTTATTTCAACATAACAATTTGAATATCTATCAGTTACAAGGGTTATTTTTAGATGACATCTTTTTTAAAGCGGCCTGTTCTTAAATTTTTCATACCCAACAACATTCATAAATACAAGCAACATGCCATAAAAAGTATCCTCAAAAGGAATTGTATAAATTCTAATCCCCAGGTTTTCTGCATCATTGTATATAACCACTGGTATGGCTGTAAGAAAACCATTAACAATCAGGAAAGGAATCAGGCAAACAGCATAAGAAACAAGGAAAGCAAGTGCATCAAAATTCCTGAAATAATTCTTGAAAAAATAAATGACTGCTATAAAAACCGCATTCAGAATGAATGTCCACGAAGTATAATATTTTTCATGATAAAAAGCACCTGCTATCAATAATATAACAGCCAGTGCTTTAAGAAAAATATCGGCACTTTTTTTCTCTTTTAAAAAAGGAAAGTATGCACGGATACAGGCATAAATGAACATACAGCAATATGGTACTATGAAAAAGAAAAGAACTTCTTCCACAGGCAGGTTTGCAATGTTATATCCTGTTATGTATTTTTCATTGAAACTCCAAACGCCTTTGGAAGTAAAAAACATATCCCAAAGAATATAAAAAATGGCAGGAAGGATCATTACAGGAAAGACGAATTTCCAATCTTTGTAAAATGCCACTTTTTTATCGAAACTAAGACCCAGCGGGCCTGCAAGGGAAGCCAGCAGGATAAGAAAATATGTGAAATGGCTGTTCAAAAAAGAATAAAGGTATTATACGTTTGCAGTTGCGCTGGAATTATTTGCATGTTCATTTTGGTTAAACCTTTTTTTATCCTGCTTAACTTTTTCCCAGTATTTTTTGTGTACCCATAACATACCAAAACTTTCACCATCCTCTTTATCTATGTGTTTGTGGTGCATTTTATGTGCCCAACGCAATGTGCGTACATAAGTGTTGTTGCTGCGGCTGAACCATTTGAACCGCTGGTGTATAATCACTTCATGTACTAAAAAATAAGCGAGGCCATACAATGTAAAACCCGCTCCAATGGAGATCATCCAGTACATTTTATACATTACACCAAACATGATGAGCAACCAGCTTGGTATGGCAAATATGAGGAAATAGGCATCATTCTTTTCAAAAACACCCGGCCCTTTCTGGTGATGGTCTTTGTGAAGATACCATCCAACACCGTGCATTACATAGCGGTGCAGCCACCAGGTAAACCCTTCCATTAAAATGAAAGTTAAGAGTGTAATAACTATGTAAAGTAACCAGCTCATTTAATATTTTATTCCGTTTAATTCAAGAATGTCCTCAATATCAAAAAAAACATAACCTGTATCAGTAGCAAATTTACAGCGAATTTGTTTTGCTTTTCAAATTTGCCAAAATGAAAAACCAGTAACAGCAAAATACTTACCAAAAACCAGCAGACATAGTTATAAAATGGAATTGTTCCGTTGCCGTTCCATATCCAGTAATTCAATTTCACTGCAACAGGTTCCATCAGCCAGTCGAATAATACAGCCAAAGTTGCACCATCAACAATAACTGACAAAGCTTTCAGGTTTTTAGACCTTGGGGCAGCATCTGCAGGTAATCCATTGATGATTTTCATTAACAAAGTATGAACTGCCACACCACAACAATACATGATAATAAACCAGTTAACTCCTATCAACAGGGGAACTTTTTTTAGTTTTATCCCAAGTGCTGCACCATATTGGTAATTTCCAAATAATAGTCCGGTATTTACACCAATGATCTCAACTGAAATACCAATCACCACGCATGCAGCAAGGAAAATCCAGAACCAGGTATTGCGCTCAAACTGCGTCCAAACCAATAACACAAACATGAGTAAAAGGTTGAATGGAGTGGTTTGAATAAAAAAATCGCGGTTGAAAAATAATATGCCTGTTAACCCGATGGTATGAAATAAAATGGCAATAGCGGTAGCTACCTGGTATTTGTTTATAGTTTTTGTCACTGAGAATTATTGCTGTTAAGATATTCCTCCAGCTTAGGAAAAGCGATTTTAAACCACACGGTATATTTGTGCGGATGAGATTGCAGGGAATCTTTAATATCATTCATCGATTTGAAACAATAATCACTCACTTCTTCTTTATCAGGAACGATTGGCCCATCGTAACTGCCCATAAAAACATGATCAAATTCATATTCAAACAGCCCATTATCAAATGTAGCTTTGTAAGTAAAATCAAATATCTTGATAAGGTTTGTACTGATGCCCATTTCTTCCTTCAGGCGTGCATGTGCTGCATCCAGTGTTTGTTCTGCCGGACGGGGGTGGCTGCAACAGGCATTAGACCATAAGCCACCACTGTGGTATTTATTGGCAGCTCTTTTATGTAAAAGCATTTCTCCCTTGCTGTTAAAAATAAATATGCTGAAAGCCCTGTGCAAAAGGGCTTTTTGATGAACTTCCAGTTTTTCCATGATGCCCACAGGTTCATCTCTTTCATCTACCAAAATAACATTCATAGTTGAACTTGCCTTTAGAATAAATTAAACTGGTTACGCAAACCAGCTTTTGCCACAATAAATGCCTTTCCATAGTTTGGAATGCGTATACGCTGTTCCAGTATATTATCGGGCGTTGTTCTTTTAATTTTTTTAAACAGCGAGAGATAGTATTTATAAGCTACATAAACTCCAAATCTTGCTTTTACGGGAAGCATGAGGATGCCTTCATAAGCATTTATAAAATCAAGAGTTATGTCGTCTTCAATCTGCTTTTTCATGGAAGTAGTAAAATTGGTAAAATCTACTTCCGGGAAATATGACCTGTTCAGTTGCTGGTAATCGGCTTTTACATCACGCAGAAAGTTCACTTTTTGAAAAGCAGCTCCCAGTGCCTGTGCAGATGGTTTAAGTTTTTTATACATTTCCTCATCACCTTCGCAAAAAACATACAGGCACATCAGCCCCACTACTTCTGCGCTGCCATAAATATATTCCTTGTACCCATTGCTGTTATAAACCGTTTTACTGAGATCCATTTCCATGCTGCTGAAAAATGCTTCTATCAGGTCGTGACTGATATTGTACTTTCTTACAGAACTCTGAAAACTATGTAAAATGGGGTTCAGGCTGATGCCTCTTTCAATAGAAGCGTAGGTTTCTTTTTTAAACTCAATGAGCAGTTCTTCTTTGTTGTATTCATGGAAAGTATCCACGATCTCATCTGCAAAACGTACAAATCCGTAAATATTATAAATTGGTGTACGAAGGTCGGCATGAAGCAACCTGATGGCGCTGCTGAAAGAAGTACTGTACTTCTCTGTGGCTGCCTTGCTGCAATATTCACTTAACTCATGAAAAATTCCGATCATTCTTTTAACTTATTAATTAATGTTTTATTTCTACTATTCATTGCCGTTATTAAAGTATGCCATCACGCGTACCCGAAATCTTTTAAAACTTCACCAGCTACCACTTCACCGCTGATGAGGCTTGGTGGCACACCGGGACCGGGAACGGTTAATTGACCGGTGTAAAATAAGTTTTTTATTTTAATACTCCTGCATGACGGCCTGAAAATGGCAGTCTGCATTAAAGTATTGGCCAATCCATATGCATTCCCTTTAAAAGAATTATAGTCTTCAGTAAAATTACTTACCGAATAACTTTTTTTATATATTATAGAATTTTTTACTGATTGACCGGTTTTTTGTTCAAACCTGGTCAATATCTTATCCAGGTATTTATCCCTCAGCTCTTCTGTATCTGCTTCAAGGCCAGATGCAACCGGAACAAGTAATACAAGATTCTCACATCCTTCCGGTGCAACTGTAGGATCTGTTATTGATGAAACGGAAACATAAAACAACGGATCTTTGGGCCAGGTTTTTGTTTTATAAATTTCATTTCCGTGCACATTAAAATCTGTATCAAAAAAAAGGCAGTGGTGAGTTAATCCTTCCAGTCTTTTATTTAACCCGATATAATATAATAAGCAACTGGGAGCCATCACTCTTTTTTCCCAGTATGCATCACTGTAAGTCCTGCAATTTTCGGGAAGCAGTTTACTTTCCACATGATGATAATCTGCAGAGCCGATCACAACATCTGCATCATATTTTACAGATTCGTTTACAAAAACAGCTGTTGCTTTGTTATTTTCAATATTTACAGATGTTACATTGCTGTTGAAAATAAATTTTACACCCAGTTCTGTTGCAAGCCTGTACATACCATCTACCACTTCATACATGCCTTTTTTGGGATACCAGGTACCCAGTTTAATATCGGCATAATTCATCAGGCTGTATAACGCGGGCGTATCCTGTGGCAAAGCACCCAGGAACAATACCGGGAATTCCATCAACTGCTGAAGCTTGCTGTTTTTAAAAAACTTGCTGATGTGTTTTTTCATAGAAGTAAATACATCCAGCTTAAAAACACCTTTTGCAAGATCCCAGCTTAAAAATTCGGTAAATGACTGGCCTGGTTTATGAACCAGTTTGTTGATACCCACATCATATTTATAAGCCGCTTCATGTAAAAATGAATCCAGCTTTTCTCCACTTCCTTTTTCAATCTGGTCAAATGTTTTTTTCAGCTCATTGTAATCTGCAGGAATATTGGTAAATCCTTCGTGCCAGTAAACCCTGTAAGAAGGGTCTAACCGGGTAATATCATAATAATCTGAAACTTTTTTACCAAAGCAATTGAAATAACGTTCAAAAACATCCGGCATCCAGTACCAGCTTGGCCCCATATCAAAAGTAAAACCTTTGGCAACCAGTTTCCTTGCTCTACCGCCTGGCATATCGTGCTTTTCAAGAACGGTTACATCCCAGCCCGCTTTCGCCATAAAAGAGGCTGCAGATAAGCCGGAAAAACCGCTCCCTATAATAACTACTTTTTTCATAGATGCAAAGTAATGGTATTGGTTTTTAATTATGTGAATATTCCTGTATCAATACCTGCTTAATTGTTCCTTCAGCAATTTACGTGCAAAGTGAATCCTGCTTTTGATGGTTCCCAAAGGCTCATTCAGGTGTTCTGCAATTTCGTTATACTTATACCCTTCAAAATACATCACAAAAGGGTTTTTAAAAATTTCAGGAAGCTGATCCACGGATGACTGTATGTCTTTTAAAGACAGGTTTGTTTCTGCTGTATTGGAAATAGCATGCTGGTTATAATCGAGCAGGTAATCGTTGGGGGTATTATCAAAAACAGTATTCTGCCTTGCTTTTTTACGGTAATCGTTTATAAAAATATTGCGCATGATGGTGTACATCCATGCTTTAATATTTGTACCGGCATTGTATTTTTCATGGTTTGAAAGCGCCCTGAACAGGGTTTCCTGCATCAGGTCTTTGGCAGTTTCGTTATCACGGGTAAGTGATAAAGCAAATGGCTTTAGATAGTCTGCATTGTTAATCAGCATTTGATTGAAATTAAGTGTTGCCATTTTTAAACTGTTTAATGTTTGGTATGTAATAGTTAAACAAAATTATGGATAGTTTTTTACATTCTCCCAACTGATTTGTTAAAATTTTAAAGATTTGTTACGAATTGCATTACTTCTGCAAAAGATCTTTTAAATAAGATTGGGGGTTGAATCTTTTTCTCAAAATTTTGTGTGAGCTGCCCGGAAATGATAACAGGTATGTTTTGAAATTTCTGCCGCAGGTTGGTAAGAAAACGATCGAAGTTGAAATTTTGACCAACCGATGTAAGATGAGAATACAGGTAATCAGGTTTTTTAAGGTTCACCACATAAGCAACATCTTTGATGGGCACATTTGATCCCAGGTATATGACATTTGCTCCCCTGCTTTTTAGTATAAAATACATGAACAGCAGTCCAAGTTCGTGGTATTCTCCTTCCGGAAGAAATAAGAGCACCGTTTTATTTACCTTGATACTGGTTGAAACACCTTCAATTCCAACGATCAGCTTTTGCCTTACCAGATTGGTTACAAGGTGTTCCTGTGCCGGATTTATGTGGTTTGTAAGCCAAAGTATACCAATTTTTTCCAGGAAAGGAAAAATGATTTGCGTAATGGCGCGCTCTATACCCCTCGACAAAATAAACCTGTCTAATGTGTTCTCAAAACTTTCCATATCAAGGTCTATCATATTCTTGATCAGGTCGTTCACAATGCGTTCCTGCTGGGCTTCCATCTGGCTGAGTGAAAGGAGTTTTTCCTTTATTTCAGCTTCATTCATTTTATCAATATGTGATATCTTATAGCCATATTTATTAAGCAATGCTATGTTGAGTATTTTCTTCAACTCTTCGTTTCCATAATAGCGGATATTGGTAAATGTACGGCTGGGTTTCAGGAAACTATATCGTTGTTCCCAGATTCGCAGTGTGTGGGCCTTTATGCCCGAGAGATTTTCAAGATCTTTTATTGTAAATGAATCCATGGTAACAGCTTTATGAGCTAATTACAAATTAAGGAAATAATTGTTTAAAGAAAAATAAAAATAATTAAACAAAATTAAAAACCGGATCGTTGAGGAAGGCCACGGAATGCTTTTCGTACAAGGTTGTTTTTGGGGGAAATAATAGACCATGCAGTGAGGAAAATGATCATTAAATCTGTATAAGTGGACGCTTGTTGTCTATACCACATTTCCAAAGCTGCTTTATAAGGATAAATGGCTGCGTAGGTAGCCCTTGGGTCTGTTGAATCGGATAATATTTTTTCTTCATCCCGGAAAAGCAGGGAACCGATACCAGTAATACCAGGCTTAGATTCATAAATAACATCTTGAACTTCAGTAGGATATAACTTAAAACTGATCTCCATCAATGGGCGTGGGCCAACTATGCTCATATCGCCCTTAAACACATTGATGATCTGCGGCAATTCATTTAACTTACTCATTCTTAAGAACTTACCAAAT
>JAGPDJ010000082.1 GCA_018057635.1 Ferruginibacter sp.
CACCAGTATTACTACTACTACATTCAGTATGCTTTTTATCTTGCTGTCCATGGGAATAAAGCTGTTTACAAGCCATAAGATAACACCAACAACAACCAGTACCAGTAAAATTGTAAGTAAGGGCATAAGTAAAATTTTAAATTAATTATACAAAGTTCAGCCTCATATTCCGGGATAAATTACATAACTATGTTATTTAGTTATATAATTCTCATATATTTTAAGTTATTGTTTAATAAGGTCAGTTAATTTCTGTTGTCCGTAATAGTTATTACATCCGCTCCATATACCAGTTTAATTCCTTGTTTAGTTTTCTGTTCTGAAAGATCGTACTGATTATTTTATGGAGACGCATAAAGCCGGTCTCACTTTTTACAACATAATCAAAAGCTTGGTGGTGCATGCAGTTTATAGCTACTTCTATTTTATCCTGCGCAGAAAGCATGATTACCGGTATCTCCGGCTTAATAAGTTTTATTTTATCCAGTGTCTCCAAACCGTTCATCGCATTTTCATAAATGCCGTCCAGGTAATAATCTAAAACAATCACATCCGGGTTTTGCGAAAGGTTTTCTATACAATGTTCACCGGTTGGGAATGTTAAGATATTGAAATCAGCATGTTGAAGGAATTCATTTTCAAGTACTTTCAGGTAAAGTGCGTCATCATCTACCAGGAAAATACTTATTTTATCGTTATTCATAAGATGGAATTTTAAACTGTGTTAATTCTTTTTCCAGGTCTACACATGCCTGCAGGCATACTTTTTCAATTGCATCAACAAGCGCTGGAATAGCGTCTGTATGCTCTTGCTTTTCGGCATACTCCTGTACCTTCCAGGCCATATCTTCAAAGTCTTTGTTTATTCCCACAATAATAAAGGAAGGGATAGTTTTATGAACAGCAGCCTTGAGTGATTTCCAGTCTTGTGTTTCCAGGCTATGTTTCATAACCGCCAGTAAGGGTGGTGTTTGCTGCAGGTAGAGACTGATCATTTCTGTCATCAATGCTTCATTGGATTTTGTATGTTGCCTCAGGTAACCCAGGTTTATAACTGAAGGCTGTTCTGCCGTTGTTTCTATTATGGAACCTTGTATAATAACAGGTTTTTTTACCAGGCTGATTATTTTACTGTATAATAACCGGTCATCTACAGGTTTCGCGAGGTAATCATTCATACCTACGGCTGTGCATTTTGCGAGGTCGGAGGTGGTAACATCAGCCGTTAATGCAATAATTGGAATATCGGAATTCATTTTGGTACGGATGTACTCTGTGGTTTCAAACCCGTTCATTTCCGGCATTTGAAGATCCATTAATATAACATCGTATGAATTTTCCTCCAGTTTTTTGATGGCTATTTTTCCATTGGATGCAATTGTTGGTTCAAATCCAAAATCTTCCAACAGTGTTTTCATCAACAGCTGGTTTAAAGCAATATCTTCTACAACCAGCACACTGATGCCTTCATTTTCACTGTTCAATTCCATTATTGCTGACTCCTGTTCTGCCATAGCATCTGTTTTTTTAAATTTTAACCTGAAACAAAAAGATGAACCTTCACCATGTTTGCTGATAACATGAATATTTCCACCCTGCGCTTCCACCAATTGTTTTACAATGGCAAGGCCAAGCCCTGTGCCACCATACAACCTGGTTGTTCCGCTGCTGGCCTGTTGAAAATTCTCGAAAATGGTATCCAGTTTATTCTCAGGAATTCCGATACCGGTATCGGTTATAGCAAATTCAATGGTTGCAGTTTTTTCATCTTCATGCAGTAAATGAACCTTGACAGTGATGTTACCGGCAGAAGTGAATTTTACGGCATTGCTCATCATGTTTAAAATTACCTGGTGTAGTCTAACGGGGTCGCCAGACAGCACTTTAGGTATTTTGGGATCATAATCTTTAATAAGTGTAAGATTCTTTTCATGGATCTTTGCTTCAAATAAATGGATCATAGCCAAAACGGATGCTTCCATTTTAAACGGAATTTCTTCAAAGATCATTTTACCGGCATCAACTTTTGCAAGATCAAGTATGTCGTTGATGAGTACGATCATTGAATTACCGCTGGTTTTTATGGCATTTAAATATTCTCTTTGTTTTGGTGACAGTTCTGTTCTTAAAACAACTTTTGTAAACCCGATGATTGCATTCATGGGAGTGCGTATCTCATGGCTCATATTAGACAGGAACTGTTGTTTGGCTTTAACAGCATCTACAGCTATTTTAGTAGCAAGTTCTGCTTTGGTTTTGGCTTCTTCAGCATGGGCTGTTGCCAGTTCTGCAAAAACTATGGCTTCAGATAATTCTTTTTCAATTCTTTTTTGAACCGTTATATCCCTGGCCACAACAACGGCTCCAATAATATTACCATTAATATCTTTATACACAGATCCGTTGAATAACACATCGGTGAGTACGCCATCCATAATCGTTAACGGGTAATCTACTACAAACCCTTTTGAAAACACTTCCTCATAACCATTCCGTGCTTTAACAGGATCTGTGAAATAAGCTATAAAATCAGTTCCAATCATTTGTTCCCTTGATACACCGGTTACTTTTAAAGTAGCATTATTCATATCCGTTATCTTTCCGGTTGTAGAAATAGTTAATAAAGGGTCGCGGCTCGCTTCTATCAGGCTAAGCGAATATTGTGAGGCTGATTTTAAAGAAAAACTCAGTTTTTCCAGTTCTTTGTTTTCTATATCCTGTTTTGCTTTATCTATGTTTTGCTGGGCCAGCTCTTTGTTGGCAGACCTGAGGTCTTGCGCCCATTTTTGTTTTGCTGTATCCCGGGCAACAATTACAACTCCAAGCACAGTGCCATTTTCATCTTTGTAAACGGATCCGTTAAACAATACATCGGTTAGTTTTCCTTTGGTATGTTTTAGTGTTAGCGGGTAATCTGATATGGAACCTTTGGCAAATACTTTCTCATATACTTCGCGGGCTTGTTGCGGCTCGGTAAAATATTCAAAGAAATCGGAACCTATCAGTTCTTCCCGTTCTTTCCCGGTAATACTAACTGTTGCTTCATTTAAGCCGGTTATTTTACCTGCTGTATTAATTGTTATCAACGGGTCGAGGCTGGCTTCTATCAGGCTTAATGAATACCTGGATTGTATTTTATTGGCTGCAGTAAAAAAGTCAAGTTCTTTGTGCCGGAATTTTGTATTTATAATAAAGAAATGAGAAAGCAGAAAAAAGCAGGCAACTGATATTATGAATGCAATGTAAAGCTGCTGAGGGTTTATTTTTTGGTTAAAATAGATCAAGGCTGATAATATTATCACTGCAGCAGTTAAGTTAACCCGGACACTATTCTTTTCAGAAATAAATTTCATGCTGCTTGATAATTAATAATTTAAACGGATAACACATCACTTGTTTCTTCTGATTCCCCTATTTCTTCTAATGGGCTGCGTCTTTTACCTTTTAATCCTTTAAAGTGAGAAGGTGTTAATCCTGTCATTTTTTTAAACTGGTTGGATAAATGGGCCACACTGCTGTAATTAAGTTTCCAGGCAATTTCTGTAATGTTAAGATCGCCGTAAATGATGAGTTCTTTGATCCGCTCAATTTTATGTGAGATGATGAACTGTTCTATTGTCTGGCCCTGTACTTCGGAAAATAAATTGGCGAGGTATGTATAATCATAATTCATCTTTTCACTCAGGTAATGCGAAAAATTGACCTTGATCACTTCATCTGAATGATGAACCATTTCTATAATTACATTCTTGATTCTTTCAATTAGAACTGCTTTTTTATCTTCCATCAGTTCAAGCCCTGAATTTAGTAGGCCTGCTTTCAGCGATGCCCTTTGTTCTGTAGAAATATTTTCCAGTATGTCAATTTCGCCCAAATCAACAAATATGAAATGCAGCCCGAGTTTATTAAGTTCTTCTTTAACTGCCAGTTTACAACGGTTACTGACCATATATTTAATGTGTAGTTTCAAATAGGGCCATTTTTTAGTAAGGCTTATTGCGAAGTTCATCTCTCAATATTTCAAACTGTTACATAAATCCGGCAAAGAGTTACACATTTCACTGTATTTAAGATAAATTATAGAAAAGCGGATGTATAATTTAGTAAGTATAGTAATAATAAATACTATGTGGTAGAATTGCTTTGATTTTAATCCGGGTGTTATTAAAAGTTGTGAATTGAATTACATATTCTCAAGATTCTTATTTCTTTTTTGCTTCAGTTGTTTGTAAAAAGAAGGGGAGAGGCCCGTTATTTTTTTAAATTGGTTTGATAAATGGGCAACACTGCTGTAATGAAGTTTATAAGAAATTTCAGTAAGGTTTAATTCATAATACAACAGCAATTCTTTCACTTTTTCAATCTTATGTATAATGATTTACTGCTGAATGGTAATACCCTTTACTTCTGAAAAGATATTAGACAGGTAAGTGTAATCATAATTTAACTTTGTACTTATGTACTCAGAATAATTCACATTGGGTAATTCATCTGCATAATGTACCATTTCAATGATTACTGCTTTTATTTTTTCTATCAGTATGCTTTTTTTGTCATCCAGTAATTCAAGTCCGGACTTTTGCAGGTTTTTCTTAAGTATGGTATACTGATTTTCAGTTATATTCTCCATAATATCTACCACACCTAATTCTACAGTGGCATAATGTAAACCTAATTTTTTCAATTCTTCTTTTACCATCATGATACATCGCAAACTCACCATGTATTTGATATACAATTTCATTTTTTAAATTTAGTATATTTAAGCGACCAATCAGAGAAACATAATTCATCTTTAACCCTTATTTTGAATGTTATCTATTTAACTGTCAATACATGAATTATATAGATCTATGTATATCAAGGGGTATAAGAATTTCCATTAATCGCAATTCATATATTTTACAGTATATGCTTATGGTTCAGTAATACTGTAATGGTACGGTTTTTTGTACTTTTAGTTGAATAAAAAGTATGACGCGGGCAAAGGAATGTTGATTCGTTTATTTAGCTGTTGGTTAAAGGTCTGAAACATTTGCCTGCAGTCATACAAGGTGATTTTCCGGTACAATACACGGTTAGGAACGGTGTTCTAAGAAACTTTATTTGTATTTTATTTATAATGCTATTCATAGCCACTTTTAATGATGGTCTGTATCATTTTAAAGCGCCCATTTGGTTTTATATGATTGGTGAGGTGTGCAGGAATAATAATTCCCTGTCCGGATTGCAGTAAGCTTGAAATACCATCTATTACTATTTCTGCTTTACCTTCAATGATCTGGGCATAAGTATCAAATGGTGAAATTTTTTCAGTTAAGCCTTCGCCGCTGTCAAATGACATAACACTGATATTGCCGGTTGATTTTTTAATGATTGTCTTTATTACAACTGCATTGGGAACATATTCAATGATCTCTACGATAATATGAGATGTAGCTTTATCCATTTCATTGTTATCTGTTTGATCGTTATTATTCAGATCATTTGAAATTTCTGACTTATTCATATACAAAGTTTGTTTATTGTTAACTGAATATTATTACACAAATCCTATTAAATTTTACATCTTTCACAGCCATCTTATTGATGCCTGGTAATACCCGGAATGTTTGAATAAACATATTTTAATCATTCTGACTGGCGTATAAATTCAGGCAAGAAAAAAGTGGTTTGTAATTCACAAACCACTTTCTGAAATATAGATTATAAAGCGTGAAACTGTTTATGTAGCCTTGTCTTTTGTGTTCCTGATCAGGCTGATTCCTGAAAAAAAGAAGATAGCTCCCAGCACACCGGCGAAAATTATCAACTTAATATTTTTTTCGCCGTTTCCGCCATTCATAAAGCTTACACCGGCATAAATCAGGCCTGCAACTCCCAACAGTGATAAAATAATTCCTAGGATTCTTTTTTCCATACAAATAATTCTAAACAAGGTATGCTTATTTGGCTGATATTACTGTCATGATAATGATTATATGGGAATAATGTAACAAAAACCCTTTATTGTGTAATGATGCGTGCTGCTTAACAAAATACTTTTGCATTTAAAATAATTTGATCACGGTATGCAAACAAATGAGTTTCAAAATAATTGAATAAGGTTTCCATTTGCATGTTTGTTGGTTTGAATGTAAAAAAAAGTAAAATGAAAAATTTAAAAGTTGGTTTCGCTGTACTTATCCTTATTTCAGGACTTGCAGCATGTAATGATTCAGCAAAAGTGACTGCTAAAGAAGATGCAGTGATTTTAACAGAATATGTTGATTCTGTTGAAAGCCTTCCTCCTGTTTATACAGTAGAGAACTGGACTACAATTGATAATGGCTACCAGGAACGTGCTACCAGGGCTGAAAAGACAATAGCAAACCTGGAAGCGGCTGATAAGGAAAAAACAGAAGCAAGCAAAGCAAAGTACGCAGCTTTAAAAGCCAGTTATGAAACAAAATTAAAAGAGAAAGAAGCTGCAGATAAAATGGCTGTAACTACTTCAGATTACAGGCAGGTATTGAGGAACCGCTTATTTGGTGAAGGAAAGATTGGTGCCGACATGAAGTTTGGTTTTGTAACTGCAAATAATATTATGGAAGTGTATAACAAATTTGTTAATGATGTTCAGGATAACAGGAATAATTATACAAGGGAAGACTGGGATGAGATCAAGGTTTTATATGAAGCACTTGATACCCGTAAGAATGAAGTTGAAAAAGATCTTTCAGGCAGTGATAATTTAAAAATTGCAGGTTTAAAAGTTAAATTTGCGGCAATTAAAGCAACGCACAGGGCAGGTACCAAAGGAACAGAATACCAGGATTCAAAGGATTAAAGTTTTAATAATTATAATTTTAAAAAAGTGTCCGGATATTCCGGACACTTTTTTTGTTGTTTTTAACCCTGCATTTCCTTAATCAATTTACCCAGCATCATTAATCCTTCATCCACTTCTTTGCTCCAGGGTTTTCCAAAACTCAGCCTGATACAATTGGTATAGTTTGTTCCTGATGAGAATATTTTTCCAGGTACGATGGAAATTTTATGTTCCATGGCAATACTCCGCAATCTAAAAGCATTGATTTTTTTATTCAATTCCAGCCATAAAATGAAACCACCTTGCGGCCTGGATACTTTGGTATCCGGAGGAAAGTATTTTATAATTGCCTGTACATAACGCAGACTTTGTGTATGCAATGCTTTTCTAAGATTCTTTAAATGGTATTCATACCTGCCGTGTTTAAGAAAATGTGCTATCGCTGCCTGGGTAAGGGTAGGGCAACTGATATTCTGAATACGTTTCATTTGTTTTACCTGTTCCGTGAATTTCCCGGGAATGGCCCAGCCGATCCGGTAACCCGGAGCAAGTGATTTGGAAATGGAAGAGCAATACATGACCAGTCCTTTTGTATCATAATATTTACAGGTCCTGGGACGGTTCTTTCCAAAATACAATTCGCCGTAAATATCATCTTCAATCAATGGGATATTGTTGCTGGTAACAAGTTCTACCAGCTTTTTTTTGTTTTCATCCGGCATACAGCTTCCAAAAGGGTTGTTGAATGTAGGAACAAAAACACAGGCTTTGATTGATGATTTCCTGATTAGTTTTTGTAAATAACCCAGGTCAATACCTGTTACCGGATCGGAAGCTATTTCCATTACTTTCAAACCAAGGCTTTCAATAGCCTGGTTGATACCGAAATAAGTAGGGCATTCAACAGCAACGGTATCTCCATAATCAGTAACAGCTTTCAGGCACATGATCACGGCTTCCAGGCAACCCGAAGTAATGATCACTTCTTCCTGACTAACCTTTCCTCCCCAGTTAAATGCAAGTTTTGTTATTTGTTGCCTTAATTCAGCATTTCCCTGTACATCTTCATAGTTAACACAATGATCGGGTGTATTCCTCAGTGCATAAACAACCGATTTATTTAATTTGGCTGCAGGAAGTAAGGAAGGGTCAGGTACTGCAAGGGCAAAATTCAGCACATCAGTTGCAACAATATCAGTGTAAATCGTTTTTATCATTTCCTTTACCGAAACATCATGCGATAATACATCGGGCTTGGTAGTGCCGGGAAGTTCGGGAAACCTTTTATTATTGAATCGTACATAATAACCTGATTTAGGCCTTGATTCAATAAGCCCCTTTGCTTCCAGTTGGTAATAGGCCTGGAAAGCAGTTCCCATACTGATCCCATACTCTTCACTCAGTACACGAACTGAAGGGAGTTTATCGCCAATGCGGAGTATCTCCTCCATGATCATTTTCTCCAGCCCTTCTGCTACCTGCATGTACAGGTGATCGTTGGTTTTTAAATTTGATTTA
>JAGPDJ010000083.1 GCA_018057635.1 Ferruginibacter sp.
CGATCCTGAAATTCCCCGGCAGGTATTTCATGCATTTCGTTTGTCCGCCGCCGCTGCAATGAATAAGTCCGTGTATTTTTTCAAAATGATCTGATAACAAACCTTTCATCACAGGAGCGTATGTTCGGGTTGGGCTAAGAATTAGCTGACCGATGGTGGATGCTGGATGCGGGATGCCGGATGCAGGATAAGGGATACCGGATATGGGATCTGTAAGCTTATTTTTTCCGATATAAACCACGTCTTCCGGCAAATTGTTATCGAAACTTTCTTTAAAATTTTCTGAATAGAATTTACCCAACACATCATGGCGTGCAGAAGTGAGGCCGTTGCTCCCCAATCCGCTGTTGTAAGATGTTTCATAGCTTGCCTGTCCGAAACTGGCAAAACCTACGATCACATCACCTGGTTTTATTTTATCATTGCTGATGATCTTATTTTTTGGCCAGCGGCTTGTCATGGTTCCGTTTACAGCTACTGTACGAACCACATCTCCAACATCTGCCGTTTCACCACCGAGGTAATGAATGTTCACCCCAAAAGATTTCAGCTGATCAAATAATTGCTGGGAACCGTTGATCACCTGTTCTAAAACCGCTCCTGGTATCAGGTTCTTGTTGCGGTCGATGGTTGAATTGAATACGATATTGTCATAAATCCCCACACACAAAAGGTCATCGAGGTTCATTACAATGGCATCCTGGGCAATGCCTTTCCAGACAGAAATATCGCCGGTTTCTTTCCAGTATAAATAAGCCAGGATACTTTTGGTTCCGGCACCATCGGCGTGCATCACATTAACAAAATCGTCGTCATTTCCAAGAAAATCGGGATATACCTTACAAAAAGCATTCGGAAATAACCCCTGGTCAAGCTGTTTTGTTGCGGCATGCACTTCTTCTTTCTGGGCAGAAACACCCCTTTTGTTATACAGGCTCATATCCTGCAAAACTATATTTCAATTATCAATTAACCATTAATAAATTATCAAGTAGTTTTGCACCGTTTAATATATGAAAGTATACAGAGATATCGGGGCGCTGCCGGAGTTTAAAAAAGCAGTGTTAACAATTGGAACTTTTGATGGTGTTCACCTGGGCCACAAACAGATCATCAAACAACTATTAAAAGAAGCCGCTGCAGTTTCAGGCACTCCTGTGCTGATAACCTTTCATCCGCATCCCAAACAGGTGGTAGCCTCTGTTCAAAAACCGATCTTCATGCTAAACAACCCGGAAGAAAAATATAAATTGTTGCATGATGCCGGCATATCAAATATTGTAGTAGTGCCATTTAACAGCGAATTTGCAGAACAACCCGCCAGCAGTTATATCAGTGATTTCCTGGTTAACAAATTCCATCCACACACAATCATAATAGGATACGACCACAAGTTTGGAAAGAACCGCAGCGGCGATTACCATTTACTGGAAAAGGAATCTGAAAAATTTGGGTATATGGTAAAAGAAATACCGGAACATATTTTACAGGATGTTACCATCAGCAGTACAAGAATAAGGGAAGCATTATTGAGTGGAGATATTGACACTGCAAACGAATTTTTAGGATACCATTATTTTTTCAGCGGACTTGTAATTGAAGGGAATAAACTAGGCAGAACGATCGGATATCCTACCGCCAACCTGCAGGTGCCGGATGAACAAAAGCTGATACCGGCAAACGGCGTTTATGCAGTTAAAGTAAAAGTTGAAGGATTTGTCCAAGCATTCAATGGCATGATGAATATAGGAGTAAGACCTACAGTAAATGGTACAACAAGGGTTACAGAAGTAAATATTTTTGATTTTGATGCAAGCATTTACGGCAGAATGGTTAAAGTCACTTTGCAAAAAAGATTAAGAAGTGAAGTGAAATTTAATGGACTGGATGCTTTGAAAAATCAACTGGCGTTGGATAAACTTTCTGCGATCGATGTTTTAAATAATACATAGTTTATAGTTTAAAGTTTATAGTTGAGTCCCTAACATACGAACTATTAACTATGAACTAAGAACTTTAAACTATAAACTATAAACTATTCATCCACCATCATCTTCACCACCATCTCTTTCATCAGTGTAGCGCCGGATGTTCCGGAATCTCCCACTCCTATTCCTTTTAAATTATACTGGTGCAACAATAGCAATAATTTTTCAACCCCGTTAAACCCGTAATTTTTCATCATATCACGGGCCTGTTTCAGCGAGTTTGGATTGTAATAAAAGTATGGTTTTAAAGCTCCTTCACTCTGGTCGTTCATACCATACACGGCATAAACCTTACCAAAAAATGAATACAATGCCGGTAAGGCAAGCTGGATTGGTACTGCTTTTGGATTGCTTTCAAAATAATTTGTGATCTTAATTGCTTTTGCCAGGTCTTTTTTTGAAATAGCTGCCAGCAATTCAAACACATTGTACTCTTTGCTTATTCCGATATATTTTTCAATATCATCTTCGTCAATTTCTTTCTTACTGGCCAGGTTTAAGGATAGCTTATCTATTTCATTGGCAATTCTGCTGAGGTCATTGCCAATATGTTCTTCCAGCAGGCTGATAGCCTTGGGCTTCATTACAAATCCTTTTGTCTGCAAAAGATTTGAAATCCAGTCGTGAATTTTTTCTTCTTTGATCTTTTGTGAAGTAAAAGTCTCAGCATTTTTTGCCAGCAATTTGGAAAGTTTGGTCCGCTTATCGAGTGTTTTTGATTTATAACCTACAATAAATATTGTTGATGCAAGCGGAGATTCTACATACGATTCCAGCTTTTCAATCTCTTTCATATGCTGCGCCTCTTTTAACAAAACCACCTGTTTATCTGCAAACATCGGATACCTTTTACAGGCATTTATTACGGCAGCCCAATCTGCATCCTTGCCATAAAATACGGTGAGGTTAAATTCTGCTTCAGAAGCAGAAAGGAGGTTATGTTCTGCATAATTCATCAGTACATCAATATAATAATCCTCTTCCCCATCAAACCAGTAAACGGGCCTGAAATCCTTTTTCTTCCAACTGCTGATTATCTTTTCTGCACTCATTGATTATTTAAATTTTCTGTTCAAGTTTCCCTAATTGGTAATATGTTGTCAAATGTTTACAACTTGATGTTGTTTTAGGAAACTTTTAGTTACTTTTATTTTATACAGCAAATATCCATTTTAAAGCGGTAAACTGTATAAGTTATCCGATTAAGTTTAATAATTTTAACCCAAATAAATCTATCATGGCTTATCAAAATTTTCCGGAAAAAGAACAAACCGAACAAGAAGAGTTTAAAGAAAAAAAAGGAAATGGCTACCGCAGTATATTGATGGGTGTACTGGTTGTTGCATTATTAGGAACCTGGGGATATATCATATGGGATAAAAATCAGCAAAAGGATATTGATAATTCCCGCCAAAACATGATCGCTTCTACTTCAGCCCAGCGTGATGAACTGCAGAAAGAACTGGAAGAAGCTACCATGCGCTATGATATTCTTAAAACGTCCAATTCAAAAAAAGACAGTACCATCACTGCCAAAGACCGTGAAATTGATGAGAAGAAATCACGCATTGCTACACTACTGTCAAAAGCAAATGCCACGACATCGGAACTGAAAGAAGCCAAAAACCTCATTTCGTCGCTTAAAGGAGATATTGAAGGATACCGCCAGCAGATAGAATTGTTAAAAGGTGAAAACCTCCAGTTAACAAATGAAAAAGCAATTGTAACGGAAGAAAGAAATAAAGCACAGCTAAATTTTGATTCTGCCCGGAATGTGATTCGTGGTAAAGAAGATATCATTAATGTTGGGTCAACACTTCATGCATCTAATTTTAATATTGTTGGAATAAATGAGAAAAGAAGCGGAAAGGAAAAAGAAACATCTACTGCAAAAAAAGTTGACAAATTAAGGATATCATTCGACCTGGATGAGAACCTGATCGCACAGTCGGGTAAAAAAGATATCTATGTATGTATCACAGCACCTGATGGCACGCCTGTTGCAGTTGAAGCACTTGGTTCAGGTAAATTCAGCACCCGGGAAGGAATGGAAAAGATTTATACCCAGAAGATCGAAATCAATTATACACAGAATAAAAGACAGAATGTAAGTTTCGACTGGAAGCAAAATTCAACTTTTAATACCGGTATTTACAAAATTGAAGTGTATAATAACGGGTTTAAAGTTGGTGAAGCATCGAGGCCTTTGAAAAAGGGTGGTTTGTTTGGTTAGAATTGGTTTATTGGTTAACAAGTTAACTGGTTAACTAGTCAACTTGTTAACAGGTATTGGCTTAGAACAATGCCCGAACGGAAGCCCTGCCGATATGAACGGTTTTTGCAGTCCCGGGTTTTCTTCCTTCGTACTGCAGGTTCATTTCAATATTGCCCGCGATCCTTTTCGTAAAATCTATATTCCACAGGTAATTTTTACCAGGCAACAAACCATCTAATAAAATATACCCAACAGTTGTATTTGCTGCACCAGGGTATGATTTAAAATTGATCTGGTTGTACGTGAACTTGGCGGCAATGCTGCTGTTTGATAGTATATTATATTTCACTTCTGCAGTAAATGCATGGTTCCCGGAACGTTCCATAGAATCAATCCTGTTCTTTTTTTCTGAATAGGAATAGCCTATAACTGCACGCAGGTTTGACCTGTATACATACGTTATATTGGGTTCTATAGATTGTTGCATGATGCTGTAATTCCTGTTATCAAATTTTAAAGCACTTGTTGTTAATTCATTCTTTACCTGTTTTAAAATCACATTACTTACAAAATTTCTGCTTAGGTTTACCCTTACCCTTCCCAGTAATGAACGGAGGTTTCGGCTTTCAAAACCGTAGGCTAATAATGCTTTACCGGTTGACTTGCTGTGTGTAATTTCAAAACCCCATTTAGTACTGATGCGGTTGTAAAAGAAAGTATTTGAAAAATAGGAATTCAGTGCAATCAATGTTGTATCTACCAGTTCCTGGCTGAATGGATTATAGAGAAATTTTCCATTTGCCAGGTTCTTTTTGCTGATCTGCAAGGCAGAAGCGGTGCTGGATCTGGATAATATTTTCCTGATCCCTTTTGCGGTTCCGGGTTTGATGAGTGCTTTGGGATCTAGCTCTATGCTGTAATTGAACTGCAGGTAATTTGCCTTTACATACTCGTTACCGGGAGTATATACCCGGATGTATTTTTTCTGGTCCTGGAACACGGCAATTTCAAATTCATTTAATTCTGAAATACCATTTCCGTTATAATCTATCCAGGTGTAAATACCCTGCCCTGCCGGAACTTCTACATAGGTATACTCTCTTTTTTGCTCCTGGCCCGATCCCAGTTCATATAAAATATTTCCGGTAAAAAATCCTTTCAATGCACTTACAAAATATTCTGCACGGCCCAGCAGGTTCTCATCTGCTTTCTGTTTACTCAATGACTGATCTAAAACCTGCAGGCGGCGATAAGTTACACTCAGTTTCAACTGTTGGTTCTCATTTTTCAGCAGCTCGGTAAAAAAATTATAATTATTGCTTTTATCGGCCCGTTTCAGTTTATCAAGCAAAGGCAGCTGGTCATTCCTGTGAAAATAACTTACACCCCATTTATTAGCTTTAGCTTCATTTGACCTGATATATACTTCGTAAATATTAAATGCAAAACTTGCTGCGGAAAGGCTATCACTGATTTTATTATAGAGGTTATTCTTTTCACCGGTGTATTTAAACCCTATCTGCATCATATTGATTTTTCTTAACTCCTTTTTCAGGTCAATAATTGGCCTGAAAAAATAGCCATTTTGCAACGAACTGCTGAAATGAACCAGGTTAACCTGTGCCGTTAGTTTCCAATCCTTTATTGCACTGTAATTTTCCAGAATATGCCTGAATCCGTTGTAATCTCCATTGCGGTTATAATGTGTAATGCCATAGCTCAATTTATTTCCTTTTGCATCTCCAACTTTTAGCGATGCACTGGCAATGCTTTCATCTGCTGGAGCCACATCAAATGGCAGGCTCCAGTCTCGCAGGAATTCAATGTTACGAAGCCTTTCCAATGGTTTAAAGCGTTTACTTACCAGTTCATAACCAACCACAGACTGCAGTAGAAATGGCTTGCCCAACAGGTTTATCTTTCGGTCGTTGCTCTGCAAACTGATTTTTGCCGCCAGCCCATTGTTATCTCCTTTATCTTTTGAAGAGAATAAATTCACATCATAGATACTCATGGCAAACTCTGCACTGAGTTTTGTATTGGGAGAAAAAAGATAATTGGCACCCAGGGAAATCACCTGCAATTTTTTAGGAGTAACCAGCAAGGTCACCGGTTCCCAGTCGCCCTGTTTTTCATTGTTTGCATTTGGAGAAATCCACTCAAATATTTTTCCGTTTGTAGCATTGATGATCTGCCTGTAATTGCCTTTGCCCGGCCCAAGGTAGGTGAATGAAAGATTGAATAATGTATCAGCGGGATTTACAGAAAGCACAAAAACAGAATCGTGTATGCTGGTATTATACAATGTATCAATTTTTTTATACAGAATTTTTCCAAGCACAAAAGTATCTCTTACAGCATTCACATAATAAGCCGTATTAATAGAATCACCAACGGTTGAAAGAAATTGTTTTTGCCTGGAATCCAATGTTTGATCAATAGATGAGTTCTTTGCATCGAGGTTTGAGTAAAATGCTGCGTTTAAAAAGAATTTGTTGCTAAAATTCATTTCATTGCTGGCATAGATCTGCGAGTTCAAAAAATTCCTGTCTGCGTACTCAAATTCTATCTGGATACGCCTGTCTTTGGTTATCTGTCGTTTAGGGGTAAATGTTAGTTCTGCTGTATTGTAATTCATAATATAATCCTGGTCTTCCCCTCTTTGCAATAGTTCGCCATCAATAAAAACCCTTTCTGTACCTGCAAGAACCACAAAATACAATTCATTGTTGGCAGCCCGCAGCCGGTACGGGCCCTGGTTGCCTTCCAGCGGTGTAATGATATTCCTTGTAAACTTCCCCTTTGCCACTGCTCCGCTTGCCAGGAAAGAATTGCGCAGGTTTTTCCCGATCTTATTATCGGTTATAAATGATACCCCTTGTAAACGTTTGTAAAACCTGAGGAAATAGTTTTTGCTTTCCCTGATATCGATATCTCCAAAATTTGCCTGCCATCCCTTTTTCTTTATCTGAAGATAAATGCGGTCAAAATCACGCAGGTCCTGTGTATTACCTTCCGGTTGAATGGGAATATTATTGTCGGTTACAGCTGCAGTTAGTTCCAGGCTGTCGCCAATAAAACCGTTTAACTGCAGGTTCATGGTAGAATTAACTACAGCGTCCTGGCTGTTTCCAAAAGAGATGGCTCTTCCAATACTACCTTCAGATTGAATTCCGCCAAAATCTACAAATGGATTTGCCTGTTTTAGGGCAGCACGGATCGTCATTGGTTTTTCTGCCAGGAAATTATTCCGCACACTGTCGTAATTATGCCGCTGTAATACTGCATTCAGTTTTATGGGGAATGCACGGTAACTGACCAGTACACTATCCTGCAAAGGCCTGGTTATCCAATGCAGCACGGCATTCACTTCATCTATTTTATAAAAAGTTGCCGGAACATTTAATATGGAAAAAGTATTGGGTGCTATGCTTGTTGTATCTATTTTCTGAAATGGAAGCGATGTGGTTATATATTTTTTCCGGAGGTTTGATAAAGGGGAAGGTTTTACCTGGGCATAAAGCGATTGTAAAACCATCAGGGCAATAAAAAATAAATATATTCTTTGGGGTTTCAATATTTTATTTAGTGTGATTGCTTAAAATTAAGGCGTTGCGTTCTTATATTAAACACTTTGGTAATTAATGGATAGTTATTTTATTTTGAAAATTTCACTGTACCTTTTTGTTTGCCTAAAAAGGTACCCAAAAAGGGCCCCCGCTATCACTGCCCGTCCGGTCAGGCGGGGATATACAGCCTCCCGCCTCAGGCGGGACGGGAAGGAGCCATGATTGAACTTTATTACTACTGTGATCTCAACAGTGGTTCCTTGAAACAAGCTCTCTAAGATATTTTACTACTTTTTAAGCACGTAGCTTTAAAATTAGTATTTATCTATTTGCTTTGTCTATAGTTGCCGTAATAAAATTGAATTCTTAGTATTATCAAACCGCGATAATAATATCAAGATGCTTTAAGTACCTGTAATGCTGCAAAAAAAAACCTCCTGCATGCAGAAGGTATATATAACTTTACTGTTATAGATTTATTGTTCTTCCGTTCCAAGTCCGGCTTTTAAA
>JAGPDJ010000084.1 GCA_018057635.1 Ferruginibacter sp.
GTTTAGACAGCTTGCTTTATTGGTGGCAATATTAACGTTAACGGATAATCGCTTTCATTTAATTTAAAAAATCTATGACGTTTACCTGGGACCTATATAAGTAAGGGTATCAAAGAATGCCCGGAGATTGTTATTATTATATTGCCAGGCCACATAAACCTTTCTGTTTACAGAATCGAAGAAATTATGTGTTGGTATAGGGCCGCTATAAAGACTTACAGGAGTTGCACCTGCCATATTATAAACATCCGTTATCTCATTTGTAGTCCGGTTAAATATAATTGCCGGAGCTATCGTTGGCCCATACCAACTTAATGTGTTATTGGCATCAGTAGCAAATGGATGACCTAATGATCCCGCTGCCGGCCAATAAAATGCCACTTCGTTTAACCCTGAAGTAACAAACTCTATGTATACATTTGTATAAGGGAAATTAAAAATCGGGCGGTTGTGAATACCATTCATGATAAACTTTCCATCATAAAAACTTCTGAATATATTACAAGCCTGAATAACTGGTATTGAATTTACTCCTGGAATAAGATCATAACTTATGATATTACTTTCCTTCAGCGAATCAGCGTCAACAGCAAATATGGTTAATGGTGACGGGTTGACACAAATAAATACAGAAAAATTATATGCGCCCTGGGCATTTAAATAATACCGGGTAAACTGGTTGTTAACTGTAACTAATACATAGCCATTTGTAACCGGGCTATTGACGCAATTTGTAACGGAACCAGAAACATTAGCCAAAGAATTTATTAAACTCGGCATGATTATATTCCCGGCAGAATAAGCAATATTACCTGTATTAAAGTTTTGGGAATAAACAACAACTGCGCATAAACCAAAAGAAAATAACTCAAGTTTCAAAGATGTATTTGAAGGAACCAGGCCTGAAACATAGCCAGCTGCATTGGTAGTTCCCCAACGTGCATTTACCGGGTTGGAAATTTCTGATAATTTCACATTAGCAAATGGAACCGGGTTATTATTATTATCCAATATGGTACATGAAAATTGCACATAGTTAGCTGGTACATCACAATTCCAAAATGAAAAATGCGATACTTCACCAACATATTTATCACCTGTTTTAGTTGCAATGCCTTCTTCCTTCCAAAGCCCTTTTTGCTCGTCAAAATACCATAAAGGAATGGTAGAAGGAGCCGTTGCGTTTATGCTTGTAGGTAAGGGGAAACTCAACGTAGCTTTTTTACCATCTGCAATTTGCAAAGATTCTCCGCCGGCACCGGTTAATTCTACTGCTGCCATACCATAAGTGGTGAGCCCTTTCATATATCCATCGGTATCAATACCACGCAGATCACCAGGCATGATATTATTCAGTTCTGCAGAAGTTGGGTCTATCCATTGTGCGGCAACCTGAACAGTTCCGCTGTATAGAGCACCGGTTAAAGCATTTTTTATTCCTCCCGATGGAAATGCAATACTCAATCCGTTTGATAATGTAACAGTGCCTCCAGAACCCGCCTGAATAGTTCCTGCGATAGTTTTAGGTAATAATTTTATCCTGAAAAAAACCGGCTTCCCTTCTGTGACTGCATAGGTTTTGATGCCCTTGAAATAACCGGTATACTCTACCGTTACCACAGCTGCTTCTTTAACAACCATGGCATTATTAAATTCAAAATAACCATATTTGTCGGTTGTAGTGGTGCTCGTTCCTGCTTTTACTGTGGCGCCATACACTGGTTCATCCTGCTCATTTGTTACAAAGCCTGAAATGGATGAACTGACTTTTGTAATAAGATCCGGGAAAGTACCCTGATCTATACCTGAATTATTCACATCTTTCTTACAGGAAACAATAGATAATCCCAGGGTAAATATTAAAATAGCAAAGAAAGATAGCTTTCTCATGTAGTTAATTTGAATGCTCGGTTAAAAAGATATTATTCACTTATTTACTTATTCCTAAGTTCATCTGAATTAGCAGTAGTATTTAAATATAGGGAAATATCTGGTAAATATGCTGCACTCAACCTGGTTAGATATATACCTTAAAGATTCAGTCAATATAAAGCCTTTGTTTACAGACATTTAAAATCAATTTCTCGTCAATAATTTTTAATTTAGATAAATTTCTTTTCAATGGATACGCATCTTCACCACGATCATGTAGAAACACATCTAAAAAGTTCCGATTTTTTAAGGGATGTAGTTATAGGCATGAGCGATGGGCTTACAGTTCCTTTTGCACTGGCTGCAGGTTTGAGTGGCGCTGTTGATAGCAGCAATATCATTGTAATTGCAGGCATTGCAGAAATAGCTGCAGGAAGTATTGCGATGGGTTTAGGGGGTTACCTGGCCGGTAAAACAGAACAGGACCATTACAACAGTGAAGTAAAAAGAGAACATTATGAAGTGGAAAACCTCCGGCACCGGGAAATACAGGAAACCAAAGAGTTTTTTGCCAATATTGGATTGAGTCCGGAGGTACAGGATAAAGCCACAGAAGAAATTGCGCGTGACAAGGACCGCTGGGTAGATTTTATGATGAAGTATGAACTGGGTTTGGAAAAACCGGATCCGAAAAGAGCCACTAAAAGTGCATTGAATATCGGATTGTCTTATGTTGCCGGTGGTATTATTCCACTGAGTCCGTATTTTTTTATAGATAATTCTGTGGATGCTTTACAATACTCCGTAATTGCTACACTGATCTGTTTATTTGTATTCGGGTATTTTAAAAGCCGTATTACAGGTGTAAATGCATGGTGGGGCGCCACCCGTGTGATGATGATCGGTGCTGTTGCGGCGGCGGCGGCATTTGGTGTGGCTAAATTGTTTGAAGGATAGTGTTTGCCGGGATGAAGGTATTTGCCCTGAAGAAGGTATTTGCCGGGAAGGCAGTAAGGCGTTTTATCTGCTGTAAGAAAAATATTCAACGTCTTCCCGCGTATGCGTCAAAAATTGAATCATCATGTAACATCGTGAAAAATAATTTGATAACGACCCAAATAATAAACGTCTTTCCGCTTTCCCTGCAAAAAATTTGATTATTCAATAAATAAATAACGACTTACCGTCTTTCCGGCAAAAAAATAATTCTACGGTTTAATAAATACCACAAACACCTCACTCCCCATCCTGGGCTCTATAGAATTATAGCATGCAGCCATTGTTTTAACTACAAATTTTTCTGAAAACAATTGCACATACTCATCCATATTACCTCCAAACGGCGGGCCTCCTTCAAATGCACGGTTGAATAAAACACCAGCCAGTTTGCCGCCCGGGTTCAGCACTTCAAACATTTTATTTACATAGTCTTTACGTAATAACGGATCCAGTGCACAAAAGAAAGTCTGTTCCAGTACCAGGTCAAATTGTTGTTCAAGTTTAAAAAAATCGCCACATATTACATGTAACTGCTTACCAATGGCCGAAGCAAATTTTTCCCTGATCAAACCTACAAGCACCGGCGAAATATCTATCAGCGTTATATTTGTAAAACCTTCCTGCAATAAATAATCAGCCTCATGAGAATTTCCGCAACCTGGTATCAGGATAGAAATATGTTTGTTTTCAAGCTGATCGATATACTCTTTCAACGGCGTTGATACCTTACCGATATCCCATCCTGTTTCGGTTTCTATATAACGCTTATCCCAATATTTATCATCCAGTTTATTTGATGTCATCGTCAGGAATCAATTGTGTGTTTATTGTTGTTTGATATATTTTTCATGTTCCAGGTTATCCTTTTTTCGAATGCCTGTTTTCTCACCGGGCAATCTGTTTTCTCACAGATCTTGCAGGAATAATCCAGGCAGCCATCTGAATGAACAAAGAGTTCAACTGATTCACCATAATTTTTTCTGACAAGTCCGGATAGCGCATCAATTTCTTTATGCGCCTCATGTACATTTAAATACCAGGGAACAGTAAGGTGGCAATCGAGATGCAATGTTGGACCATATTTTATGATGCGAAGATTGTGCAGGTCTACCCAGTTCACATTTCGGTTTTTATCCAGCGTTTCCACCATTTTTTTCAACAGGTCAATATCAGCTTCATCCATGATCCCAGCAATGGAGGTCCGGATGATCCTATAACCAGTAAAGAGAATGACCAGGGAAAAAAGTATAGCAACTGCGCTATCAATCCATGAAATTTCAGTGAATAAAAGTAAAATAAGCCCGGCAATTATACCTGCAGTTGTATAGGTATCAGATTGTAAATGCTTACCACTGGCTACCAGCGCAAGGGAATTATTTCGTTTACCTGTTCTGATACATAAAGTACCGGCTACATAGTTAATAACAGCAGTAATGGCAACCAGGTAAATACCATAATCCAGTTTTTGAATAGTATGAGGTGTACGGAGGTTACTGATAGCCTCATATATAATGATCATTCCTGCAACGGAAATCAATGTTCCCTCAACGGCAGCAGAAATGAATTCAACTTTCCCGTGCCCGTAGGGATGATCCAAATCTTTGGGTTTTGCAGAAATATACAAGCTGTAAAGGCCAATAAAACTGGCTATCACATTCACAATACTTTCCAGCGCATCGGTTAAAATAGCAACTGAATCTGTAATATACCAGGCGATGATCTTTATCAGGAACAAAACAACTGATACCAAAACGATCAATTTCTGTATCCGCAGGCTTTGTTTGGCTGTATTCAAGTGTTAAGCATTGATGTACAAAGATATAAAAGTTCAACTGCCATTATATTTAAAAGCTATTATGATCAAATGATTTAGATCATGTTCCTAAAAAAGATACTACAATCGGTAAATACTTACCTGCCATGTCTTATTTTTGTGACCTAATAAAACCATGATATGCAGTTTCAACTAACCGAAGAGCAATTAATGATTCAAAAGGCCGCCCGTGATTTTGCAGTAAATGAGTGTTTGCCTGGAGTAATAGAAAGGGATGAACATCAGAAATTTCCCAAAGAACAAATTGAAAAACTGGCCGATCTTGGTTTTATGGGCATGATGGTAAAACCGGAATATGGTGGAAGTGGTATGGATACCATCAGTTATGTGCTGGCCATGGAAGAGATCAGTAAAATAGATGCCAGTGTAAGTGTATGTGTAAGCGTAAATAATAGCCTGGTATGTTATGGCCTCCAGGAATATGGCAATGAAGAACAAAAGCAAAAATACCTCACCCCTCTTGCCCAGGGCAAAAAAAACGGTGAATTATATATTGGCGCATTTTTATTGAGTGAACCGGAGGCCGGAAGCGATGCCACATCTCAAAAAACTACCGCTGAAGACAAAGGCGACCATTATTTACTAAACGGAACCAAAAACTGGATCACCAATGGTAACAGTGCCAGCGTTTACTTAGTAATAGCACAAACGGATGTTAGCAAAGGAAGCAAGGGCATCAATGCTTTCATTGTAGAAAAAAACTGGCCCGGCGTAGAAGTTGGTGCCAAAGAAAATAAATTAGGCATCAGGGGAAGTGATACCCACAGCATTCTTTTTACAGATGTAAAAGTGCCTAAAGAAAACAGGATCGGCGAAGATGGATTCGGATTTAAATTCGCTATGAAAACATTGGCTGGTGGAAGGATCGGTATTGCATCCCAGGCATTGGGCATTGCCAGCGGCGCTTATGAACTGGCACTGAATTATAGCAAACAACGCAAGGCATTTGGCACCGAGATCATGAACCACCAGATCATCCAGTTCAAACTGGCGGATATGGCAACACGAATAGAAGCCGCCCGTTTACTTTGCTTTAAAGCTGCATGGGAAAAAGATAATAAAATTGATTATACCCTTAGTAGTTCTATTGCAAAAGTATACAGCAGTGAGACAGCCATGTGGACAGCCACGGAAGCTGTACAAATTCACGGCGGATATGGCTTTGTAAAAGAATACCATGTAGAAAGGCTCATGAGAGATGCCAAGATCACCCAGATCTATGAAGGCACCAGTGAAGTACAAAGGATCGTCATCAGCAGGAGTATTTTGAAGTAGTTTAATATTTAAGCTTACTGGATTATCAGGTTTGATACAAGGTACCGAACCATTAAAGCATTAATATCCAATATCATTTTATTTACCTCAACCCAACCCCTCTCCAAAGGAGAGGGCCGAAACTTCTTTCGACAAGAATTGAATAAATTAAATTTTATCCGGACAATAATAGTATCGAACTTTGAACTATAAACTAAAAACTACTTACATCCTGCTGAAATTACTGTATGTCTTTCCTCCTAAACAAATATGAAACAATCAAACAGGAACTTGCATTAAAAAATGTAACACTCGTTGCAGTTTCCAAAACAAAACCAGCTGAAGACATCATAGAAGCTTACCAGGCCGGACACCTGGATTTCGGAGAAAATTATGTGCAGGAATTAACAGATAAATACGAAGTCCTGCCAAAAAATATCCGCTGGCATTTCATCGGCCACCTCCAAAGTAATAAAGTAAAATACATAGCTCCCTTCGTACACCTCATTCATGGTGTTGACAGTGAAAAATTATTACTTGAAATAAATAAGCAGGGCGCTAAACTCAATCGTGTGATTCCCTGCCTGCTGCAAATTCATATCTCTGCAGAAGAAACTAAATTCGGCCTGGATGAATCAGAACTGGAAACGATCATTGCAAAGATATCTGCAGATCCAACAGCTTATAAACATGTTTCAGTTACCGGATTGATGGGAATGGCATCTTTCACAGAAGACAACAACCTGATCATTTCTGAATTTAAAAAGCTAAAAAAACTATTCGAGGAAAGTAAAACTCAATTATCCATTATCAATTATCCATTCAATACGCTTTCAATGGGCATGAGTGCCGATTACAGGTTTGCCATTGAGCAAGGCAGCACTATGATACGTATCGGTAGTATGTTGTTTGGTTCAAGGATTAATCAATAACACGAATTATAAACACGAATTACACGAATTGTTTAAACTTAACATCATTTTTTGATTTGTTAAAGTTTTCTTAGCAAATATGCAATTCAGGATTTTCTGCATTTCTATTAAAATATAATCAAATAACTTTAATGTGCTTAAAGGTGAAATCATGACCAAAGAATATGAAATACAGAAGAATAAAAAAGCATTCCTTTATACTGCAATAATTTGCGGCACCCTTTTATTGTTGTTTATATTGATCAGTTGGAAAGTGATGCCTCCAACCATACCTGTTGTGCAGGATCTTATAGAAATAAACCTTGGTAATGATGCAGATGGATTTGGAGAAACACAACCGCTGGTAAAAGGAGAACGTTCGCCGTCACGCGATGAAGATATACAACCTGTGCAGGCAACTCCAAAAGAAGCAATAGCAGAAAAAACCGAACCGGATGAAAATGCTGAGCCTGATGCAGCCCCGGTTAACAAACCGGAAAAGAAGATTACAAAAGTAAAAACGGTTACTCCTGCTGTAACGGCTCCGGCTCCGGCACCCAAACCACAAAAAGCCAAAATCACCTACAACGGACCCGGAAATGGGAAAGGCAATGGCGCAACAGAAGACAATGGTTACCGGTACCAGGGCAATAATCAAAATGGCAAGGGTGATAATGGATCTCCGGATGGAAACAAAGATTCATACGGTAACAATCCCGGTGGAAAGATCGGTGGAAGTCCGCGTGTAATCGGGAACAGGAAAATCATCAAATATTACTCATTCACAGATGAATTACCAAAGGCAGTAATTAATGCATTGGTTAAAGTTTCTCCTTCCGGTGTAGGCACATTTGCAGGATTTGGCAAAGGATCAACATCCAGGGAACAGCGTTATGCTAATTCTATCATCAGGCACCTGGCACAAATCAGTTTCGATAAATCTGATAGCGAATCAACAGTTACGGTAGTATTTAATTTTAATGAGAATTAATTTCAATTTATTAATATCATCAAGTTCCGTTTAAATATTAAGAGGAAGTAATTTTTCCAGTAATACGAAAACTGATAACTATTTTTTTTAATTAATTCACGCCTTCCCGTTTCCCCGGCAAAACCACTTTTGATAATACATCATTATTGTATCTGCTATATTTGTATTTGTGAATTACAAAGAAACTATTGAATATCTCTACAGGCAGTTACCCATGTTCAGCCGCATCGGATCTGCTGCCTATAAAAAAGACCTTCACAATACCATTGCCTTATGTAACAGCCTGGGTAATCCGGAAACAACATTCAAAACCATCCACATTGCCGGCACTAATGGTAAAGGGAGTACCAGCCACATGATTGCTGC
>JAGPDJ010000085.1 GCA_018057635.1 Ferruginibacter sp.
ATTGGCAAGGTCAAACTTCGGATCTGCCATGGGAATGGTACCCCTCGGGGCAGAAGGATAAAACCATTCTGGGTGCTGCAGAAAAACATCTTTATTACGTAGTATAATATCTTCATAGGAATGACCAACTACTGCCTGCATTGAACCGCCCAGCCTGTTTGCCTTGTACCAGAAACGATAAATGGTATCAACCAAAAGGGAACCAGTACCATAACCATACCATATACTCCTGTGACCAAGTGAAGGACCCGAAACTAAATTCATGTTTTTGAATAAGGAAGGTTTAAACGGTACAATATACCAAACAGGGTCGGGGAAATAATACCGGAACCCAAGTGTTTCCAGGTATTTAAAAACTCCATGTTGAACACCTAATGCGGTATTGCCTGTTATACTTACTTTTTTTCCATCCGAAATAATTGAAAATACTTCAGGCCCCGAACCTGTAGCAGAGGACTTAATCTTTTTCTTACTGATGGAAATGAAAATGCTTTTCGTATCAGGGGTATTAGATCTTTTCACTTCAATACCGGGATACCCGGCTTTTGCAAGTTCTTTATTTAATGTATTTACTGTACCGATGATACTATCAATCTGCAAAACAGAAAAAGATCCCCCAACTATTATAGACTGACCATTGCAAATTAAAAAACTAAAGGATAGAAATATTGCAGATATAATATGGACCAACATGGCTATATATTAATGTGCGATTTTACACCAATACCGCTGGATTCCAAAGATATATTCTGCTTCCAATATTTGAATTCCACATTCTGAAAAAATTGCTTTCATTGCATGCCTGTCGAATTCTGACACATGATCAGCATCCGTATAGATCAAATCCATTTGTTGATCCTTTCTAAAGTGATTCAATATCGTGCCATCATAATCCGGAAGTTCAATATATATATGATCGAAATATTGTTTATACTGCAGTAAAAATTCTTTAGGGTGATCAATATGCTCAAGGATATGTGAAAGCATCAATACATCATACTTCTCTTCATTATTTTCAAGAAATTTAATAGCATCGAGTGCATAAAACTGAACATCATGCTTTCTGTATTTAATTTTAGCATTTTCGATTGCTTTGCTGTTATAGTCAATACCTACAACTTTTTTTGAAAAATCAGATACTAAAAATGATACGAGTCCATTACCGCAGCCTAAATCAACTACTGAATGTCCTTGTTTAATATATTTTTTCAGGAAATCAATTCTATATGTGACTACAGGATGATTCTTATAGTCATACATATTAACAGACAACTCATAAGACAAGCGGTTAAATATCCATTCAAGATTAAGAAACAATCGGTATTTAGCCCTTGCAGATATTGGTAAAATACGTTTCAAAAAGTAAAAAAAAGAAACTAAATAAATTCTCCTTTTTTTTCTTAAAAAAAATATACTCATAAGTTACCAATTAAAAATAGATTTCTAACCAAAAATCCTCAGAAGAGATAATTGTAAATTTTTTGAGGACCAGTACTGCTCTGCAAATGATTTAACATTTACCGACAGTTTTTCCCTACAATCACTATCTCTTGCCACATCTATAATTCCTTCTGCAAATTTTTCATAATCCATTGAATCTATGCCATAAAAATTTTCACCAGGTATCAAAAATCCTTTTACCCAATCAATATTATAGGCTACTATAGGCAAACCGCACATAGCAGCTTCACGAAAGGCATGCCCGGTAGATGGAGAAACAAAAACGTCTGCTGAAAACAGGTAGTCTGGTAATTGATAATGTGTTACATAATCCTGAAATTTTACAATATCATCAACACCTAATTCTTTTGCCAGGCTAACCAGGTTTTCCTTATCAGGTCCCTGACCAATTACAATCAAATTGACATCCGAAACGCTTTTCCTGACAATTGAAATTGCTTTGACTAAATGATCTGTCATTTTTTCAGAATGAAGACGTCCTACATATATCAATTTTATACCCCCGTTTCTGAAATTTCTGCTTTCCATTTTTCCAGAAATCTCATTCAGTCTTTTCATAAAAGAAGGAAAAATTACAGACTCCGGCAGGGAATCAACAATAATTAACTTTTTATTGATGATGTGATTCCCCCGCATCCAGTTTATATAATTACCCAGGTTGAAAGATGTAATTACTTTAAAACAGGAGCGATACGTTAACCCCAGCAAGATCCTCTCAAACCAAATCGGCAATCTTCCAGATAAAGCTTTGCCGGTAACTTTGTACATCTGCTCCGGGAAGGTCATTGGCACTAAATAGGTTCGGGTTTTTGTAAACAACCGAACAAAAACAATAGTCCACCAGGTCCATAACTGATCATAGGTAATAATAAAATCCGGCTTAAACGTCTTTACAAATTTATATAAGCGAAATGGGCTAAGCAATATATCCCTTACTGTATTTCCCGATCCTCTAAAATAAAATCCTGACTTCCCATTAATAACAGCTTCTTTATTTTGCCCCATCAGAGCAAGATGCTGCACTTCGTCAAAATAACTCTCATAGTTTTTAAGATACCAGGAATTACTTTCTGGAGAAAGGTCATTTGTACCAGGACCCTGGGCAAGATTAAATATCAATAACTTCTTACTCAATTTCTTTAGGTTTAACCATCTTAAATGCGAGGTTTATATAAGGCAGCACTTGCTTCCTCGTTGCAAATGCAAATAACAATGAAAACACAGTCAAGCAACCTATAAATACATAAAGTTTACCTATAAAAAAATAAGCAGTTATACTAACAACAGCCGGTAATAATGACAAGGAAAGCAGCCTGGCCTGAAACGAGTACTTCCTGCTCACATATATTACTATAAATGCCAGCCCGCTAATGATTGATAATAAAGTGGCGATTGCAGAGCCGGCTAATCCCAAAGGGCCAATCAACAAAAAATGCGCAACTACATTTACAACCGCAGCTATAATAGCCATGGGGAAACTTACCTTAACATCTGATACCGACATTATAAAAGGAGAATAGCCGACCAAAGAGGGAAAAGAAAACAATGCGCCTGCCGATAATAAAATAATTGCCGGAGCAGCACCTGCAAATGTTGCCCCAAAAAAAGACGGTATAAACCAGGTAAGTATAAATGCAGCCAGGCCAATGCCCAGCCCCCAGGCCATTGTCATAAACGGCAGCACAGTTTCCATGTACTTTTTAATGTTCTCCTGCTTATTCTCAAGCCTCATACTGACAAACTGCGGCATCAACAACATATTCAGCAGGATCGGTAACTGTGTTAATAAGCCTGTGATCTGGAATATCGTGTTGAAAACAGTCAGATCGCTTTTTGGAAGATAGGCGTTGATGAAATATGAGTTCAGGTAATTAGTAGTAAAAAAACTGGTAACAGCATAAGGGAAAAGAGGAATTGAAAATAAGAAAATTTTCTGCATTGCACTTTTAACAACGACCCGGTCAATAACCCCGATATAGGGCCTTAGAATCAGTATACTTATAAAAAACATAACTATACTGCTTGATAATAGTACCCAGAATATTTTTTCCCAGCTTAACCAGTTAATATTTACAATAATAATAATTACTAGCAGCGATAATGCTCTTTCAGCCAACAAAAGATAACTCTGCACCTGTGGCCTTCTGGCAGCCTGCAATGCTTGCTGACCATGCATCCATAAACTGCCTACAATAATATGAAGAAGAATAAGTGGTTTTATTATCTCCTGAAGATCCAGGAAAGAGTGCAGGAGCCTGAACCATAAGGGAGCCAGGGCAAGAATCAGAATCAAATTGAGGAGGAAAATAAAAGTTCTTGCCCAAAATGTATTGACAATATTTTTATCAGCAATAAATTCTTCCACACCATAGCGCACCAGGGCAGAACATGTCCAGTTCAAAAAAACCTGTATGGTATTGGATGCTGCAAGAATGAGTACGATATTTCCATAATCAGCCGCAGTTACATGCTTTAAACTTACTTTGAGCAGAATTACGGCTATTACAGATGTAACTATCTGTACTATTACTATGTGAACGTAATTTCTTACAAGTTTCTTAATACTCACCTGATTCTTTTCTGATCAATTCTGTTATCCTCTTTGTTCATCTGTTGTTATATCAGCATCCCAGATAATGACCTTTTTCCCATTGATTATTGTATAGGCACCGGGATAGGGCTTTGTTTGTGCCCTGATAAAATTTCTGATCCGTCTTGAATCCCATGTCCAATCAATCAATCCATCATCGGGTGTTCTTTTAGGAAAATAGGTAGCTTTTTCATGCTGCTGTTGCCAGCGGCTGGCTGTTCCTGATGCAATCTTGGACAGATTTTCAAGAAGTACTTTAATGGAAGCCGCTTGTGCTTTATCTAGTATGTCTTTAATAGTATCCTGTTCATCGATTGGTATAGATTGCTGGGCAATGATATCACCTGTATCTATACCATCATCAAAATAAAATAAACTTATTCCCGTCTCCGCTTCACCATTGATCATTGCCCATACAAAAGGCGCATTGCCTCTGTACTTAGGCAGTAGTGAACCATGAATACCGGCAGCACCTTTTGGAGCCATTGCAAGCATTGATCCCGGAATTAGATAATACCAGCCTATGACGAGAATGAAATCCGGATTGAATTTTTTCAACTCTTCCTGGTAGCGGGAAAGATTTCCTTCAGCCTCAATCACCGGGATACTATACAATTTTTCAAAATCCCTGAAATCCCTGAATAAAACGTTTTTAACTTTCTTCCGCTCCGATTCTTCTTTATACTTGATACTAAATGTCTCTGGAATAGTGAAAATACCAGTAACGGTATGACCTGCCTCAATTATAGCCTTACAGCATTCATACCCGAGTTGAGATGCCCCGAAAAAAACTATCCGCATTAAATATTATTTTGTTTGAACCATTCAGCAGTTTTTGCAATCCCTTCCTCAAGATCAACTTTGGCTTTGAACCCTAAAACAGCGAATGTTTTTTCTACAGAAGGAATACGTAACTCAATATCTGCAGATAACTGTTCTCTAAAAAGTATTTTTGATTTGGAATTCAACACCCTGCACACCGTCTGCGCCAGGCCAAGTGTTGTGATCACTGCTCTCGCATTTCCCAGATTAAAGCTTTCGCCTATTGCTTTAGGGTCCTCAATACAACGCATGAGGCAATCCACAAAATCATCCACATAACACCAGGCCCTTATCTGGGCACCATCTCCATTGATATAAATATCCTCGTTCTTCAATGCCCTTTTAATAAATATCTGAATAGCTCCTTCCCCGGTTTGACCGGGTCCGTACACATTAAAAGGACGAACTGTAACTACGGGAAGATTATGTTGTTTAAAATAAGCATGAGCCAAATGCTCCCCTGCCAATTTACTTACTGCATAGACCCACCGGGCTTCCCCCGCTGAACCCGAAACAGTATTGTCGGTTTCAGCAGATTTATATGCCATAGAACCAAATATCTCTGAAGTGGAAAAGTCAATAAACCTGTCCTTCACTCCATTGATATGTGCCGCCTCTAATGCATTGGCAGTTCCTATCATATTAACCGTCATTGTGCGTACCGGATCTTTTATTACAGTATCAATACCCGCAATACCGGCTGCATGCACTACAATTTCGGCTCCTGCCATAGACCTGATCATAAAATCTTTGTCCAGTACGTCTCCCTTTACAATTTTGATATTGGGATGATTTGCATACCCGCTGTTGCTTAGCGTATCGCGGTGAAAATTGTCGTAAACTGTAATTGTATTCTTTTCAATTAAATTACTGATAAGAGTGTTCGCTATAAATCCAGCGCCTCCGGTAATAAAAATTTGTTTGTTCTCTATCATAAGTTGTTTATTGTGTTTGCTATATAAAATGCTTCTTCTTTTGTAAGGCGGTCATAGATGGGGAGAGCCAACCCCTTTGTATAAGCCCTGCAGGCATTGGGAAATTCAGTGGTTACTTCATGATTATATTTTCGTTTGTAAAATGTTTGTGCGGGTATGCATTGCGCCCCATAATTACTTCCAATATTTCTCTCCTTTAGTAACGCTATGACTTTTTTTTGATCCAGGTTATCCCCTATTAACACATGAAATGTTTGCCAGGTATGATTAAAGCCTGCCGGAACAACCGGAAGGGATATTAATGGATTTTTAATTTCTGAAAAATAGATTGCTGCTATCTCATTTTTGTACGAAAGAATAGACGGCAGCCTTTCCAGCTGGCCTGATACTAATGCTGCCTGGAAGTCGGTCATCCTGTAATTAAAGCCGGCTTCTATGAAATCCATTTCAGTTTGTTGCGGATCAATTCCATGGTTCCTGAGAGCCCTTACTTTCAGCATTGTGTTTTCATCATTGGTTGTAAGCACCCCACCCTCACCGGATGTAATTGATTTGCGGGGATGAAGGGAAAAAGAACCGAAATGACCAAAACTTCCAACCAATTTGCCATTTTGAGTAGCCCCTAAGGCACAGGCTGCATCTTCTATTACAATAAGATTATTTTTTACAGCGATACGGCATACCTCCTCAATATCACAGGCCAGTCCGAATTCATGAACTGGAATAATTGCCCTTGTCCTCGCAGATATCTTCTCTTCGATTTGCTTTGCGTCAATATTGAATGTAGAAATATCTACATCCACAAAAACAGGTTTTGCTCCAACGAGTTCCACCGCATTGGCAGTTGCGACATAAGAAAACGCCGGTACAATTACTTCATCCCCTTTTCCAATACCATGAGCCAGTAGGGCGAGGTGAAGGGTTGCAGTGCCATTTGACAGCGCAATTGCATGATTTACTTTAATGAATTTTGCAAAGGCATGCTCAAAAGCATTCACATTTTTTCCCTGCACTAACATACCAGAACGAATAACTTCAACTGCACGCTGAATATCTGATTCATTAATACCGGGACGGGCCAGAGGAATAAAATTCACTACAACAGAAATTTACTTATTGTTTATAATTGCGGATATCGTGTGCCAGCTGCACTGCTTTCCTTGTTTCACTAAGTCTGAATCCATTTCCAGCCAGTATTTCTTCATAGGATTTGGTATGAAGTTCTGTAAATCCTTCACTGAATTCAAACGCCTCACCATCGATAGTAAGAGAACGATGTGTCCGCTTACCTTCTTTTTTGGCTTCTTCCGGCAAATTAACAGCATTAATGCTGAGCGTCCAGTTCACTAAGGCTTTATCCAGGTTCAGCTTACCCGAAGCAGTATCATTGCTATGCTGATAAACAATGTTCTCCTTAACATCACCAAAGATCCATAATAACATATCAAAGAAGTGTATGCCAATATTGGTTGCAATACCTCCGCTTTTTTGAACATCCCCCTTCCAGCTGGTATGATACCAATGTCCCCTTGATGTTATATAATTCAGATTAACATCATATTTTTTTCCAGCAGGCCCCTTAATAATTTTTTCTCTCAAAGCAATTATTGCAGGATGCAATCTCAGTTGAAGTATTGTAAATACCTTATGTCCTGTTTCCTTTTCAATTTCCATCAGCGCATCGATATTCCAGGGGTTTAATACAATTGGCTTCTCACAAATGACATCTGCACCTATACGTAAGCCAAATCGTATATGTGCGTCATGAAGATAATTTGGAGAACAGACCCCAACATAATCAGTGTGTATACCTTGTCTTTTTAACTTTTCAATATGCCTGTCAAACCTTTCATATTCTGTAAAAAAATCAGCATTGGGAAAATAACTATCAAGAATACCGACTGAGTCGTGTTTGTCCAATGCAGCAAGCAGGTTGTTGTTTGTATCTTTTATTGCTTTCATATGGCGGGGAGCTATATATCCTCCTGCACCGATTAAAACAAAGTTTTTCATTTTCAGCTTATTTATTCCTTATAACTATATTGTTTTTTATCTGATACTCCTGCCCGCTTTCCTCGCAGACAGCTTTACCGTTCTCATCAAATTTTAATTTCTGCCCGTATTCACTCATCCAACCAGTTTGCCTGGCCGGATTTCCAATAACTAATGCATAGGCGGGCACTGGCTTGGTAACCACAGCCCCTGCTCCAATAAATGCAAATTCCCCGATCTCATTTCCACAAACGATCGTTGCATTGGCCCCTATACTGGCACCTTTTTTAACCAACGTCTGCATATATTCATGCTTTCTGCTTACAGCACTACGTGGATTAAACACATTCGTAAACACCA
>JAGPDJ010000086.1 GCA_018057635.1 Ferruginibacter sp.
TTTAGGCACTAAAACAAAGACGTATGAGTGATACGCTAACCACAGCAGTTCCATTAACCGCCAAAGATTTTGCAACCGACCAGGAAGTGCGCTGGTGCCCGGGTTGCGGTGATTATTCCATCCTGGCACAGGTACAGAAAGTGATGCCAACACTTGGAATACCGAAAGAGAACATCGTAATTGTATCAGGTATCGGGTGCAGCAGCCGGTTCCCGTATTATATGAACACTTATGGAATGCATAGCATCCACGGACGGGCAACAGCAGTAGCCAGTGGACTAAAAGCTGCCAGGCCCGAGTTAAGTGTATGGATCGTAACCGGAGATGGCGACGGCCTCAGTATCGGCGGTAACCACACCATACATTTATTACGCAGAAATTTTGATGTAAATGTGCTTCTTTTCAATAACCAGATCTATGGCTTAACAAAAGGGCAATACTCACCAACATCAGAAGAACATAAAATAACAAAGAGTACACCGTTTGGAAGTATAGATCATCCGTTCAACCCTCTGGCACTTGCCATGGGTGCAGATGCCAGTTTCATTGCACGCACCATGGACCGCGATCCAAAACACTTGCAAGCCATGTTGATCAGGGCACAGGCACATAAAGGAGCCTCATTTTTAGAGATATACCAGAACTGTAATATATTCAATGATGGCGCTTTTGAGATATTTACAGAAAAATCTACCAAACCCGAAGAAGTGTTGTTCCTGGAACAGGGCAAACCACTCATTTTTGGCGCTACACAAAACAAAGGCATAAAACTGGATGGCTTCAAACCTGTTATTGTGGAGCTGGCGGAAGGCGCATCCACAGATGGTCTCTGGGTTCATGACGAAAAAGATTTTTACAAGGCACAGATACTCATCCGTATGTTTGATGATCCGAAATTACAGGGTCACCTGCCAAGGCCGTTTGGCGTTTTTTATGAAACCGACAGGGCTTGTTATGAAGATTCCATGGTTATGCAGATTGAAGAAGCCATTGCACAAAAAGGCAAGGGCGACCTGGATAAATTATTGAAAGGAAGGGAAACCTGGACGATCAGTTAAATAACAAATTTCAAATATTTTTTTCAACGCCATCTGATTATGATGGCGTTGTTAGTTATGTACGATTGCAAGGCAACTATAATACATGTTAAATACTTTAATTTTGTAAAGCAACAAAAATGATTGCATGCCAACATTAACGATCAGTACTATTCAAACACGGCTACATTGGGAGAGTAAAGCTGCAAACCTGCAGATGCTGGAAGAAAAGATAAACAGCCTTTTTCAGAAAACAGAGATCGTGGTGCTGCCCGAAATGTTCAGCACGGGGTTTACCATGAAACCCGAATTGTTTGCCGAAACAATGGAAGGCCCCACAGTAGAATGGATGAAAAGGCTGAGCGCTTCAAATCGGATAATCTTAACCGGTAGCCTGGTCATCAAAGAAGGGGAAAAATACTTTAACAGGCTCATCTGGGTAATGCCCAACGGCGAAATTGGTTATTATGATAAACGTCATTTGTTTGCATATGGTGAAGAGGATAAACACTACACTGCAGGTAATAAACGCCTCATCGCATCTGTAAAAGGATGGAAAATAAATTTACAGGTTTGCTACGACCTTCGGTTCCCGGTTTGGGCCCGGCAAACACCTATGGATAAAAATGAATCGGCTTATGAATATGATGTGTTGATATATGTAGCAAACTGGCCCGACAGGAGAAGTCATGCCTGGAAAACATTGTTATGTGCAAGGGCCATTGAGAATCAATGTTACGTTGTTGGCGTAAACCGGGTGGGTAAAGACGGCAATGATATTTATCACAGCGGTAACAGCCTGGTAATAGATCCTTTGGGTGAAGTGCTTTACCATATGGCAGATGAGGAAGATATATTTACCATCACACTGCAAAAAGACTGGCTGGAGGAAGTAAGAACTAAATTTCCTTTTTTAAAGGATGGGGATCAATTTATAGTTCATAGTTAATTGTTTGAGGTTTGAGGTTTGAGGTTTGAGGTTTGAGGTTTGAGGTTTGAGGTTTGAGGTTTGAGGTTTGTAAAAATGTTTCGCAAGTTAGGCACTTAACTATGAACTAAAAACTATAAACTTAGTTTCATTTCCCCAATATCATTTCCCTCACCACCTGCAATTTTTTATCATATCCTTTTAATAAAGCATCATAGCTTGTTGGGATGTAAATATCCGGCATTACACCAGAACCTTTTTCTGCAATATGATTGTATTGAACAACCCTGAATAATGGAAGCCTTACCCTTGTTTTTGTATTGGGTAAAATGATATCAGGGATCAATATTCCGTTATTACCATACCAGCCACCACCGGTTTCTTCACCCACCAAAGTGATACCGGGCTGGCCTTTTACAGTATTGCAAAATAAGGTAGAAGCAGAGAAAGTTGGACCATTCGTGAGTATATAAACATCTCCTTTAAATCCATTCACTTTTTTTGGGCTGTATAATTTCTTTTCCATGTGCCGTAAATGATATCTGCCGTCTGTGCTTTTCCTGGCAATGAAAAACAATTCAATATTATTGATGAATTTCCCTTTGATATATTTTGTGTATGGCCGGAGTGTTCCGGATCTTGCGTAGAGGGAATCTGCTATTTTAAAAGGCTTGCGTGAAATATACCTGGTAAGCAATGTTGATAAGGCAACCCTTCCGCCACCATTGCTCCTGATGTCTATCACCAGGTTTTGAATATGTTGTTTCTTTAGTTTCCGGAATGATCTTCTGAAAAATCCATCAAGCCTGCCCTTATTAAAAGTGTTTAGCGTCATCAGGGCAAATTTCCCGGAGCTGTCAATTTCAAGAGAACGGTATTGCAATATCTTTTTCTTATCGGGCATTTTACGCCTTTCAATTTTGGCAAGGCTGTCTTTTCTTACAGAATCAACCGGTGCTACATATAAAGAGAGTGTATCTTCTTTTTCTTTTCCGGTACTGTCAATGTAAGTGATGTTGTATTTTTTACTGATGCCATATATATTACGATGAAAATAAGGAAAGTTTGAACTTAGCCTGATATAATTGATATTGTTAGCATAACCATCCTCAGGCAGGTAACTAAATATTTTTTCTATGATCTTCTTATTGGGTATCCCGTTGATGGATGTGATCAGCGTACCTCTTTTAAAAATACTGTCCTTACGGTTAAGGTTACCCGTAACAGCCATCGTATCATCCCATATTTTCATGTACAGCGGGAATGACGGGAACCTTTTGTTTTCACTCCATTTAGAATAAGATTTGCTCATGCCTACACTTGTATGGCCGCAATGTATCTTGTCTACCAGCGGTGCCAGCACCTGCCAGGCAAACTGGAGCTCATTCATACTGTCGGCTATAGCATCGTAGTATTTTGAAAAAAACCTATCCATACTGTCTTTGCTTGTATACCAGTAAAGAGACGGATGCTTATTTTCAAGGATGTTTTTTAAAATCATATAATCTTCCTGAAGAGCTTTGCGTGGTATTTTTTCGGAAGGGGAATAGATTTTGTTCACTGAACAGGAGATCAAGAAAAGAGAAAACAAAAAAACTAGCGGTACTGCGATTCTGTTCATACTACGAAATAAACAATATTCCGATGAAATTAAATAATAATTACGTTAATAAGATGAAAAAGTATATTCCCGGAAAACATGGTTTCCGCACCTGCATCCTGTACATCATTTTTTATTTGCTTTAATTACCAGCCCGGCTGGCCCTCATTAAGCATGTGTTGCTGCCTGTCTGTTGTTAAGGAAAAATATTTTTCCCCTTTCATCAGAACGTTCAGGGTTTGTATGAACTGTTGCATGATCTCTTGTAATTGCAGGTCTTTTTTCTCCATACTGGCAATCATTGCTTTTACAAGCTCATTTTCCAAATAGCGCAATGAGTCTTTTGTTGGAGTAAAAGCACCTTCAGTATGATTTGTCCTGAATTTTTCCTGCGGGTCAGATAACAATTGTTCTATAGAAACATTCAATGCGATGGAAATATCTTCCAGTTGCGATAAAGTAATATTGGTAATATCATTTTCAATATTACTTACCGATGCTTCAGATAATTTAAGCATGTTGGCCAGTTCTTTTTGTTTAATTTCTTTGATGTTCCTCCATTTGCGGATATTGGAACCAACCCTGAATTTGTAAGCCTGCGGCTGATTTTTTTTATTTAGCATAACGTATAGATTTAAGAACAAACTTACCCGCTGCTAAATATATTTCCATGTGTTTTTATACAGGAATCAGAAAGAAAAACGCAGGAATCTTCTGTTCTTTTCCACAGTAATTACGGTATTTGTCTTACCGGGTTTATTTTACTGTGAAAAGAATTTAAGGCTGGCCTGTATAAATTCAGGAGCCAATATGTGTGAAGAAATCATGCCGTCAGGCGAGGTGGTTCCAGCCCTGTGCAACCAGTTCGTGTTTATTACCTCCCCTTGTGATCAGTTTTTTTCCTTCCTGTGGTTCGGTTATATAACCAATGATGCTGATTCCGGGATTTGCTTTTATTTTTTCAAAATCTGATTGTGCCACCGTAAACAAAAGTTCATATTCTTCCCCACCACTGAGTGCACAGGCTGTAGGATCTATTTCTAATTTGTAGGCAAATTCTTTCATCTCATCATTAAAAGGAAGTTTGTCTTCATATATCACGCAGCCTGTATTGCTTTGTTTACAAATGTGAAGCATTTCACTGCTTAAACCATCGCTTACATCTATCATACTGGTTGGCATGATACCAGCTTCAGCAAAATATTCTACAATGTCTTTTCTTGCTTCGGGTTTAAGCAAACGGCCAACGATATACGCCTGCCCCTCCAGGTCGGGTTGAGCACCCGTTTCATTAAAAATCTTTTTTTCCCTTTCCAGTAAGGTAAGTCCAAGAAAAGCGCCACCCAGTTCACCGCTTACACATACAAGGTCATTAACTTTGGCGCCACTTCTCTTCACATAACTATCCGGCGCCACTTCCCCGATTGCTGTTATGCTGATAACAAATCCTTTTTGTGAAGTACTGGTGTCGCCACCTACCAGGTCAACGCCATATTTTTCACAGGCGGCATAAACTCCTTCATAAAAATCATCCAGTGCTTCCAGGCTGAACCGGTTACTAAATGCAATACTGATCACGATCTGTGTTGGAGTAGCATTCATGGCGTAAATATCACTCAGGTTTATAACAACCGATTTATAACCGAGATGCTTCAGTGGTGTATAAGAAAGGTCAAAATGGATACCTTCTATTAACAGGTCGGTAGAGATAACGGTTTGCCTGCCAAAATGATCTATTACAGCGCCGTCATCCCCAACACTTAAAATGGTGGATGCATTTTTAATTTCCTGGTTTTTGGTAAGGTGATCTATCAAACCAAATTCGCCAAGCATTGCTATTTCTGTACGGGATGTGTCAGCCATTATTTCATTTTTAATTTCCAGATAAATTTTCCATTCTCTTTAAAAAACCTCACCGAGCCGCCGTAACTATTGAGGTCAACTTTATTTGTTCTTTTATAATTATCAATATCTTTTTTATGCTGATAAAAGGAGAACAGCATATTATTGCTGTCAATAATTTTAAAATGAGTTTCCTGGTATGGGAAGTCATTAAACACTTCATAATATTTTATTCCCTTGCTCATGAAATCAGCTTTTGAAACCGGCCAGCCCATTTGCTCAATCCTGAAATCAACGATCCGGTCAAATATCAGCAGTGATGGTGTTTCCTGCAATATTTTCTTTTTACTCCTGGGTGTGTAAGTAACATAATTACATGCAGCAAAAGCAATAGAACATGCAAAAGCGAAGATGGCTATTTTATGAAGTTTCACTTTAAGTTAGTTAAAACCTGGGTTTAAAAACTACCGCCATTGATGACTGTTCTTAATTCATCATGTATTTTTCCGTTTGTGGCAAGCAGGTGAGGCTGGTATGGCGAGTAAGGGTTTCCTTTAAAATCTGTTACTTTCCCCCCGGCTTCTTCAACCATTAAAAATCCGGCGGCACTATCCCAGGCCTGCAGGTTATGTTCATAAAAACCATCAAACCGGCCTGCTGCAACCCAGCAAAGATCTATGGCTGCGCTGCCCAACCTGCGTACCGGCACGCCTCTTCGAACCAGTTTTTCAAAAACCTGTAATGGCCCGTTGGGTTCATCAAGATAAGTATAAGGAAAACCGGTAACCAGGCAGCTTTTTATCACTTCGCTTTTACTGCTCACCGTTATTTTTTTATCATTCAGAAATGCCCCCATGCCTTTTTGTGCAAAATAAAATTCATCCATGATCGGGTTAAATACACATCCTAAGAGCATTTCGCCTTGTTTTTCAAGTCCAATACTCACACAACAAAGCGGAATGCCGTTTGAAAAGTTAACAGTTCCGTCTATAGGGTCAATGATCCATTTAAATTCACTGTCTGTCCTCATCTCACCGGTTTCTTCACTTAAAATAAAATGGTCGGGGTATTCTTGCCTGATCACATCAATGATTGCTTTTTCAGCTGCATGGTCTGCCTCTGTTACGAGGTTGTTCATACCTTCTTTATTGGATATCTTGAATTCTCCGTTGAAAAAATGTTTTAATTGATTCGCTCCTGCTACCGCAGCTTTAATAAGTGTACTTTTTAACATGATGCAAAGATAATGAGATAACGAGATACAGGATACAGGATAAGGGATACAGGTTACAAATACAGGATACGTTTTAATGCCAGTTGATTTAAATACCTGTAAGTCTTATTTTGAGGTGTGCAGTGAAAATCCTTATTTCGTGAACAAATAATCAATTTTATTGAAGCTGTCTGTTATCATAGTAAACTATAATGTAAAATATTTTTTAGAACAATGCCTGTATTCGGTGATAAAAGCCAGTAAAAATGTTGATGCAGAAATTTTTGTTATTGATAACAATTCAACAGATGGCAGTAAAGATTACCTGGGTAGCTGTTTTCCTTCTGTACGGTTTATTTGGCATCAGTCGAATATGGGTTTTGGAAAAGCCAATAATTTTGTTTTAAAAGAAACAAGTGGCGACTATGTGTTGTTTTTAAATCCGGATACCATTATACCAGAAGACTGTTTTGAAAAATGTTTGTCTTTTTTTAAAACTACAGAAAACTGTGGGGCTCTCGGTGTCAGGATGTTTGATGGTTCAGGTAAATTTCTGAAAGAAAGCAAACGTTCTTTTCCTTCGCCATTAACTTCGTTTTTTAAACTGGCAGGTTTATCTGCACTCTTTCCGGTATCGAAATTGTTTGCAAGATATTATGCAGGTCACTTGCCAGCAGACAAAAACAACGAGGTAGATGTATTAGCCGGAGCTTTTATGATGCTTAGTAAAAATGCAATTGAAAAAGTAAAGGGCTTTGATGAAGATTATTTTATGTATGGCGAAGACATTGATCTTAGTTATCGCATCCAGCAATCGGGCTTAAAGAATTATTACTTTTCAGAAACAACCATCATCCATTTTAAAGGGGAAAGCACTCAAAAAGAATCATTTCATTATATAACGCAGTTTTATGATGCCATGAAAATGTTTGTGTCAAAACATTACAAAGAAAAAAAGGTCACATTTTATTCTATGAAAACCGCTATTGGCCTGAGCAGGTTAATGGCAACAGCTGTATTGTTTTTTAAAAGATCACTTCGCTTTACACCTGGTATAAACGCACCTGTTAATACTGCGGTAATGGCCGGCCAGCAGGATTTTGATAAGATCATTCACCTCATCCGGCATTCAGAAAAAGACATTATTATAAAAGGACGTATTGCTATTGATAAAAACGACACCGGAGTTTGTCTGGTACATAAGGATGATATGGCGGGCGCAATAAAAAAATACAATTTCAGTCAATTGATTTTTTGTGAAGGGGAAATCGATTTTAAAAAGATCATCACGATTGTTGGGCAATTGCAGGGGAAAATGAATTTTTTATTTCATGCAAAGAACAGTAAAAGTATTGTTGGAAGCAACAGTAAAAATAAAAGAGGATTTTTTATTGCAGAAGCATAATTTATTTCCTTACTTGTTGCAACCACTTATTTATTACAGCTTCTTGCATCCCTGCCTCAATTTCAGTTTGTTTAAAATTAAAAACCCCGGCAGATTCCATGGATTTTT
>JAGPDJ010000087.1 GCA_018057635.1 Ferruginibacter sp.
TCATTTTTTAAAAGCCTTACCGGAGTCAGCTGCTTTAATGCCAGTACCGTGTCACCTTCACCGGCTGCCAAAACAGCCTGTTTAAAATTTATATGGCTGGATGCTTCATTGCTGGCCACAAACCGGCTGCCTACCTGCACTCCCGATGCGCCCAATATCATGGCGGCCAGCATCTGTCTTCCGGTTGCAATGCCGCCGGCTGCAATAACCGGAATACTTACTGCATTACAAACAGCAGGTATCAGAACAAAACTGGTCGTTTCTTCCCTGCCGTTATGCCCGCCGGCTTCAAAACCTTCGGCTACAACAGCATCACATCCTGCATCCTGGGCTTTTAAAGCAAATTTGCTGCTGCTCACCACATGCACCACTTTAATATGATGCTGCTTTAGCCTGGCCGTATAAGTTTTAGGATTGCCGGCAGAAGTGAACACTACCGGCACTTTTTCATCAATGATCGTCTGAATGTGTTCTTCAATATTGGGATACAACAAAGGTACATTTACACCAAAGGGCTTATCTGTAGCAGCTTTACACTTTTGTATATTCTCTTTCAGAATATGCGGGTACATGCTGCCGCTGCCTAATAAACCAAGTCCTCCTGCATTGCTTACTGCACTGGCCAGGCGCCATCCGCTGGCCCAGATCATGCCAGCCTGTATCAGTGGAATCTCAATATTAAAAAGCTTTGTTATGTTATTTTGAAACATAGAAATTTAAGTTGATACAAATTAAAGACAAACGGTTGCAGTAAGGGAAAAAATTATGAACATTTACACATGTCATTAAAAGAAAATTGAATAGAGAGCATTGGTTTTTAAATAAAGTCTTTTGCTTTTAATAATTCAGACTTTATTTTTTAGATATTAAGTAACAAACTTTTTAATTAATTGATTTTCATTATCTTCTTTTCCTTGATCCCGCTAAACGCGGGACCTTGTTCCAAGAAGCAAAAATCAAGGGCTGCGGAAAAAAAAGCTCCCGATTCGCTTCGCTCTCGGGACGCGGTAAAAATTTAAAGCCTGGCTAAAATGAAATAAGTCACAACAGTTGAATATGACCAAACAATTGTGCGACTTACCAGCAAAGAATATTTCCAAACTTCAGTAACAACTATTTCATTTCTTAACGCCATTCTTTAAATTTTCTTAACGCAATTTTTTCCGAGGCCCGCACTTCAAAACTCTTTTCTGAGACAGAGTATATGGTCTTATTCATTTTATTGTTACTTCTCCTGATTGGTCGATTTTACTACAACATAATTCTCCACTAAAAAAGGTGCCAGGAAGCTCAATACAAGACAAAGATTATCCAATGCTCAATAAATGTAAATGAGAACATTACTTAGTTCCGCCGCCAAGATCAATGGCAGTATTATCGCCAATATTCAGGTTGCGGCTAACGCCTTTCACTTCTGCATCGCTGCCAATAAGCGAATTGGTTAATACGATCTCCTGCAGGTTAGAGTATGCGCCAATGATGGAGTCTTTAACAATAGCCCTGTTGATGGTAGAGTTTTCGCCGATGGCCACATTTGGGCCTATCACGGAGTTTTTTATTTTACAACCTTCACCGATACTAACGGGAGGCACTATGATCGTGTTTTCAAAATCATTGGGCTCTTTGATATCTACCCCGATCTTTTTCAATAAAATGGCATTTGATTGCAGCAATGTCTCTTTCTTTCCGCAATCAAACCAGTTAGCAACTTTAAAAGATTTGAATTTTACGCCTTGCTGTATCATGCATTCCAGTGCATCTGTAATACTAAATTCCTCATAACTGTTTTTTGCCTCACTGATACTTTGGATGCACGAAAATAGTTTTTCAGTTTCCCTGATCTTGTAAATACCTACCAGGGCCATATTGCTTTTTGGAATGGCTGGTTTTTCTACCAGCCTGCTGATGAAAGCATCTTCTTCTACTTCTGCCACCCCAAAATTGCGTGGGTCATCAACTTTTTTTATTCCAAGCATGGAATAAGGTTCTTCCAGTATTTCTGTCACATTGTATTCTGCAATCGTATCACCCAAAACGATGATCACTTCATCATCAGCAACCAGCTCCCTTGTCAATTCAATAGCGTGACCGGTGCCATACCGTTCATTTTGTGTAACAAACTGGCAATTTAAGTTGGGATAATGCTGTTTTACATAATCCTGTATCTTTTCTCCCAGGTAACCAATGATGAAAATGAAATCATTTACACCAGCATCATGTAACTGGTCGATGGTGAAACTAAGTATAGTTTTACCGGCTAACGGGATCAGCGCTTTAGGTTGAGTGTATGTATGTGGACGTAGTTTGGTTCCTACACCTGCTACTGGTATGATTGCCTTCATTGATTTTATTATTTCCTTCCCGCAGTTATTTTCGTTTGCACTTAATCGCTCTGTCTGCATTTGGGTAAGTGAAAGTAGTAAATTTTGTGTAAAACGAACACATTACGGTAATAGTATTATGTATGATTTATGATTTAAGATGTATGATATACAATGCGCATTAAAGAAATCATACATCTATCATCTAACATCATAAATTTAAAAAAGTGCTGCTATATTTGCCGGATAATACAAAAACATGCAAAAAGACAATGTGATCTTTAACCTGATCAACAAAGAACTGGAAAGGCAACGCAACGGAATTGAGCTGATAGCAAGTGAAAATTTCACCAGCATGCAGGTAATGCAGGCAATGGGCACTTCGCTTACCAATAAATATGCAGAAGGCTACCCTGGCAGAAGATATTATGGCGGATGTGAAGTGGTAGATGAGATTGAACAACTTGCCATTGACAGGCTAAAAGAAATATTCAATTGCGAATACGCCAATGTGCAACCACACAGCGGTGCCCAGGCCAATGCAGCACTGATGCTGGCAATATTACAACCGGGTGATAAAATCCTCGGCCTCGACCTGAGTATGGGCGGGCACCTCACCCATGGTTCACCGGTAAATTTCTCCGGAAAGATCTACAAACCTTCCTTTTATGGCGTAAAAAAAGAAACCGGACTGATAGATTATGAAATGCTGGAAGAACAGGCCAGGAAAGAAAGGCCAAAACTGATCATTTGTGGCGCTTCAGCCTACAGCAGGGATATTGATTATGCCAGGATACGCAAAGTAGCCGATGAAGTAAATGCATTTGTATTATGTGACATGGCACACCCTGCCGGGTTAATTGCCAAAGGATTATTATCCTCTCCATTTGACCATTGCCATTTTGTGACCAGTACTACGCACAAAACCTTACGCGGGCCAAGAGGTGGAATCATATTGATGAAAAAAGATGTGGAAAACAGTTTCGGTTCAAAAGACCTGAAAGGTAACCTGCGCATGATGAGCAATGTACTGGATATGGCCGTTTTCCCAGGAACACAGGGCGGCCCGCTGGAACATGTGATTGCTGCCAAAGCCGTGGCATTCGGTGAAATACTAACGGATGAGTTTACTCGTTATGTAACACAGGTTCAGGTAAATGCACAGGCCATGGCAAAAGCGTTTGTGGCTAAGGGTTACCAGATCATCAGCGGCGGTACCGACAACCACCTGATGCTGATTGACCTGCGTAACAAAAATATTACCGGTAAAAAAGCACAGGAAACGCTTGACAAGGCACACATCACTTTAAATAAAAATGCAGTGCCATTTGATGACAAGAGCCCGTTCGTTACCAGTGGTATCCGCGTAGGTGTACCGGCCATCACTACCCGCGGCATGAAAGAAGCAGATATGCAGACCGTTGTTGATTTTATTGACAGGGTGCTGATGAATATTGATGACGAAAAAACGATCAGTGCTGTAAAGAATGAAGTAAGTGCATTTATGAAGAATTTCCCTTTATACCCCGAACTGGGATAAACTAACCTATAGTTAACAAAATAAAACCTACATGATACAGCGTATACAAACCGTATGGTTCCTACTGGCATCCGTAAGCGCTTTTTTGAGCTTAAAATTCCCGTTTTTCATCGGCACCAACAAAGACCACGAAGCTTCTTACCAGTTAAATGGAATGGAAAATATTTACCTGATGCTGATGACGATCTTAATTGGCGCACTGGCATTTGTTACCATCTTCTTCTTCAAAAAAAGAAGGCGGCAGGTGCGATTGGCTGTGCTGGGTATCGGACTTGAACTGGTGCTGATACTGTTATATTACTTTCATGTGCGCACTTTTATAGAAAAAACCGGGGCTTATGCATTGAGTGCATTACTTCAGGGTTGTGTGTTATTCTTCTTTTTTATGGCATTGCGGGGTATTGGCAGGGATATAAAAGTTATAAAGGAAAGTGACCGGTTACGATAAATTTTAATATTGCAATACTTGATGTTGTGAATATTACATTCATGTTTTTTCATATTAAATGCAGATTGCTTCGTACCTCGCAATGACGGAATTAATTGTGGTTTGCTATGACGGATTATAAAAACTTCCCCGTAAAACTTTCCTTACATTTTTTCAGTTCAGCCGGCTTGCCGGAATAAACAAGGTTGCCACCCGCATCGCCAGCTTCGGGGCCCAGGTCAATGATCCAGTCGCAGCTTTTTAATACATCGGTATTGTGTTCTATTACAATAATGGAATGTCCCTGTTCTACAAGTGCATTAAAAGATGCCAGTAATTTTTTGATGTCATGAAAATGAAGACCGGTTGTTGGTTCATCAAAAATAAACAGGATGCTTCCCTGCGATTTTCCTTTACCTAAAAATGAAGCCAGTTTCACCCGTTGTGCTTCACCACCGCTCAGGGTACTGGATGATTGCCCCAGTTTCACATATCCCAAACCCACATCACTCAGTGGTTGTATTTTTTTTGCAACATCAGCTCCGTGTTTAGGATCGAGACTGAAAAATGTGATCGCCTCATCAACACTCATCTCCAGTACATCATAAATATTCTTTCCTTCAAAAGTAATTTCCAGGATCTCTTCTTTAAAACGTTTTCCGGCACATACATCACAAACCAGGTGTACATCGGCGAGAAACTGCATTTCCACTACCTGTTCCCCTTCGCCTTTGCAGGCATCGCAACGCCCGCCATCTACATTGAAAGAAAAATGCCGGGGCATGAAACCACGCATCTTGCTCAGTGGCTGGGCTGCAAACAGGTCCCTGATCTCATCATACGCTTTAATATAGGTTACCGGGTTGCTTCGGCTCGATTTACCGATCGGGTTTTGGTCAATCAGTTCCACCTGTATTATATAATCAATATCACCGCTGAGGCCGCGAAACAATCCCGGTTTGTCAACAAATTCATCTTTCAGTTTTTTCAATGCCGGATAAAGTATTTGCTTAACCAGGGTTGTTTTGCCACTTCCGCTAACACCACTCACCGCACATAAAACATTTAATGGGAATTCTACCGTGATGTTTTTCAGGTTGTGTTGCATGGCGCCTTCAACGGTTAATGACCGTATCCACTTACGAACCGTTTTTGGAGGATCAATGCTAAGCTTACCAGATAAATATTTTCCGGTAAGGCTGTTAGCATCTGCAATGATCTCATCATAATTGCCTTCAGCAACCACTTCTCCACCCAAATGACTGGCAAATGGCCCCATATCAATAATGTGGTCTGCTTCCTTCATCATCATTTCATCATGTTCCACCACCACAACAGTATTTCCCAGGTCACGCAATTCTTTTAATACAACAATGAGCCTTTGTGTATCCCTGCTGTGCAAACCGATAGATGGCTCATCCAGTATATACAATGAATTGGTGAGATTGCTTCCCAGGCTGCGTGTTAATTGAATACGCTGGCTTTCGCCGCCACTTAGTGAATTGGCCAGCCTGTTTAAGGTGAGATATCCAAGGCCTACATCAATCAGTGTTTTAAGCCGGTGTTCCAGTTCGGTAAGAATCCTTTTGGCAACCTGCTGGTCATATTCACCCAGTTTCAGTTTAGTAAACCAAACCTGCAGGTCTCTAACCGGTATTTCACACAGTTCACCAATGTGCTTGTTTCCAACCTTTACATACAATGCTTCTTTGCGTAACCGGTAGCCTTTGCAATCGGTGCACAAGGTACGGCCACGGTACCTGCTTAATAAAACACGGTACTGTACTTTATATAAATTCTGTTCTACTTCTTTAAAAAAATCATCAATGCCATTCACCTGTTCATTTCCTTTCCACAACAGGTTCAGTTGTGCGGGTGTAAGGTCCATGATGGGTTTGTGCACCGGGAAGCCCGTCTTTTTTGCAGCCCTGATGAATGCTTCTTTCCATTCACCCAGCTTTTCGCCTTTCCAGGGTGCAACGGCACCTTCGTATAAGCTTAACCGTTTGTCTGGTATAATGAGATCGGGATCAATTCCCAGTATTTGTGAAAAACCTTCACAGGTTGGGCATGCACCATAAGGATTGTTAAATGAAAAAAGATTGGGAACCGGTTCTTCAAACTGTATTCCATCCATTTCAAACTTGTTGCTGAACTGAATTTGCTTTTTCCCGTTCAGTTCCATGATCATCATTCCATCGCCCTCATAAAAAGCGGTATTCACCGAATCTGACATGCGGTGCAGGTCATCGTCATCAAATTGTTTTTTTACCAGCCTGTCTATTAATATGTATATATCTGTCTTTTTTGATTCACCTACAGCATCTATGAAGGCGTTTATATCTTTCACTTCAAGCAGGTCTTCCATTCGGATGATCTCCCCATTCTTATATAATCTTGAAAAACCTTTTTGCAATAATATATTGAGTTCTTCCCTGATATCGCGGTTGCGGTGTTTTTTAAATGGAACCAGTATATGAACCTTGTCACCGTCTTTCAATGCCTGGATAGCATGCAGTACATCAGCTACATCGTCTTTTTTAACTTCCCGCCCGCTTACGGGTGAAATGGTCTTACCAGTTCTTGCATATAATAAACGCAGGTAATCATAAATTTCCGTCATGCTGCCCACCGTGCTCCTGGGAGTACGGGTGATCACTTTTTGTTCAATGGCGATGGCGGGGCAAAGGCCTTTGATATAATCCACATCAGGTTTGTTCATACGCTGCATGAACTGCCGGGCGTAAGCACTCAGGCTTTCGGCATAGCGGCGCTGCCCTTCTGCAAACAAAGTATCTATTGTTAAGGAAGATTTACCCGAGCCTGACACACCGGTAACAACCACCAGTTTATTTCGTGGTATCGTTACCGTTACATCTTTTAAATTATGTACACGTGCTCCTTTGATCAATATATCATTCCCGCGTGCTGCACCTGCCGCGTTCTTATTTCTCTTAGTGATTGTTGTTTCCATATAATAGTGCGAAAGTACTCCAGAATGGGGTTATTACTGCATTTTGTGAAATTAATCATAAAGTTACTACGTAGATATACGAATGAAATCGAGAACAAGTACTTTAGTTTTAATATTCCATGAAAAAAGTTTAAAAAAGATTTGGCGGTTTATATTTTATCATTACTTTCACAGTCCAATATCCAATAAATGAAAAGCCGTCGATGCCTATCAGATAGACTTCTACGAAATTTTTCTCCTTATTGGTTAAAACAACAATCCTTAACCAAACAAAAACTGTAGAAGTTATGAAATGCCTTAACAACCTTACCGACCAACAACTCGTTCACCTTTACATGGACGGGGATTCAAATGCCCTTGCAACCCTCGTAACCCGTTACAAGGACAAGATCTTCACTTCCATTTACTTACTGGTAAAAGACAAATATCTTGCAGAAGATATTTTCCAGGATGTATTTATCCGTATTATAGATACGCTGAGAGGCGGTCGTTATACAGATGAGGGAAAATTCCTGCCATGGGCTATGCGAATTGCCCATAATCTGTGTGTTGATCATTTCAGGAAAGTTAAACGCAGTCCGAGCATTAAAACAAGTGATGACCGCGACATTTTTGAAGTATTGAACTTCTCTGAACCCGGTGCCGACCAGCGCATGATGGCCGATCAAAGCCATGATAAAATAAGGAAAATGATCGACCTGCTGCCGGAAGACCAGCGTGAAGTGATCATCCTGCGCCACTATGCCGACCTTAGCTTTAAAGAAATTTCTGCATTAACCAAATGCAGCATCAATACAGCACTGGGAAGGATGCGTTATGGTTTGATAAACCTGCGTAAAATGATGACAGAAAAA
>JAGPDJ010000088.1 GCA_018057635.1 Ferruginibacter sp.
GGGAACAGGTTGAGAAACCAGCACCAGTAAGCATGAATGTTGGTATACCGTACAAGTGAGTGACACAACGATGTTGCCAATAGTTGTAAAAGCTGGTAAAATATTTAGAAAATTGTATATAGAGGGATATGAATGTAAGATTATGATCAATTTAAGTTGCTAATCTTTATTGAATAGACCCCTCCTTCGTCGGGATGACAGAAAAATACGCTAATTTCGCCCCTCAAAACGAGTATAGCAGTACATGAAGAATATCAGGAATTTTTGCATCATAGCACATATTGATCACGGAAAATCTACCCTGGCAGACAGGCTATTGGAATTTACACATACCATCGGCGACCGCGACATGCAGGCACAGGTATTGGATGATATGGACCTGGAAAGGGAAAAAGGCATTACCATTAAGAGTCACGCCATCCAGATCAATTATAAATACAAAGGAGAAGAATATGTATTAAACCTGATTGATACTCCCGGCCACGTAGATTTCAGCTATGAAGTGAGCCGTGCACTGGCAGCCTGCGAAGGCGCTTTGCTGCTGGTTGATGCCAGCCAGGGCATACAGGCACAGACAATCAGCAATTTATACCTTGCCATTGACAATAATTTAGAGATCATTCCGGTTATCAATAAGATAGATATGGAAGGTGCCATGATCCCGGAAGTGACCGACCAGATTATAGAGCTGATCGGCTGCAAACAAGAAGACATCTTGCTGGCCAGTGGAAAAAGCGGCATCGGTATTGAAGAGATCCTGTCTGCTATCATTGAACGTATACCGGCTCCAACGGGCGATCCCAATGCGCCTTTACAAGCCCTGATATTTGACAGTGTGTACAATTCTTTCAGGGGCATTATAGTGTATTACCGGATTTTCAATGGCACATTGAAAAAGAATGACAAGATCAAATTCAGCAATACCGGGCTGGAATACGGTGCCGATGAAGTAGGCATTCTTAAATTGGGCATGGAAGCAAAAAATGAAGTGAGGGCCGGGGATGTGGGTTATATCATTACCGGTATTAAGAATGCAAAAGAAGTGAAAGTTGGAGATACGATTACAACAACGGTTAACCCGGCTTTGGAAGCCATTAAGGGTTTTGAAGACGTAAAACCAATGGTATTTGCAGGAATTTTTCCGGTAAATACCGATGAATTTGAAGAACTGCGTGACTGCATGGATAAACTGCAACTGAACGATGCTTCGCTTACATTTGAACTGGAAACATCACAGGCACTAGGCTTTGGTTTCCGTTGCGGATTTTTGGGTATGCTGCACATGGAGATCATCCAGGAAAGGCTGGAAAGGGAATTCAACCAAACAGTTATTACCACCGTACCAAACGTAAGTTTTATTGCTACTTCTTCAAAAGGTGAAGTGATCAGGGTAAACAACCCTACAGAAATGCCTGACCCAACCCGTATTGATCATATTGACGAACCTTTTATCAGGGCACAAATGATTAGTAAACCGGAATACATCGGTAATATCATGACACTTTGCATTCAGAAACGCGGCATTTTGATAAACCAGGGATATCTTACACCAACTAGGGTAGAACTTACATTTGATATGCCATTGACCGAGATCGTTTTTGATTTCTATGATAAATTAAAAAGCATGACACGTGGTTATGCTTCCTTTGATTACCACCCGATAGAATACCGCGAAAGTGATATTGTAAAAATGGATATCCTGTTGAACGGAGAAAAAGTGGATGCATTGAGTGCATTGATACACCGGGCACGGGCACACGAATTTGGACGCAAACTGTGTGAAAAATTAAAAGAATTATTGCCCCGCCAGCAATTCCAGATTGCCATACAGGCTGCCATTGGCGCCAAAGTAGTAGCCAGGGAAAACATCAGCGCCATGCGAAAGGATGTTACAGCAAAATGTTATGGTGGAGACATAAGCCGTAAACGTAAACTGCTGGAAAAACAGAAAGAAGGTAAAAAGCGGATGAGGCAGATAGGAAATGTGGAGATACCGCAGGAGGCTTTTTTGGCGGTGTTGAAATTAGATGATTAAATGAGATGAATTTGATAAATGTGTAAAATGTGATGAATGTGTATGCATAGTCAACACATTTTACACATTCTTCACATTATTCACATTCTTCACATTTTACACATTCCTCAAATTTCCCACATTACTTTATTTCACCTTCAACATTTGTATTCATTTTATTCTCATTAAACGGAACCGGTACCGGCGCCTGTCCATCCGGAGTTACTTCATTAAATATCTTATTTATATACAACCATTTCCCGTTTGTCCATTTAAATGCTTCGTAATCACCGTCAGGGATGAGCGTCCATTTTTTTTGGGGTTCATTGGATTGTGAAACAAGGTGTTCCATAACGATCATATCCATACTTTCGTCGAAGGTTAAACGCGGATTGGCATCTTTTTTAAACTCCAAAATAATACGGGAAGGATTCTTTGCCTTTATTTCATCACTGGCGATGCTGAAATAACGGCCACCGAAAACCGGTTTGTCATTCACAAAATCGAGTATTTCAATTACCTTCTTGCTGCTGCGGATATTATTCTCATCATATCCAAGCAAGGTATAATAAGTGTGATTTAAATGCTTTTTGGGAATGATCTTATAATAAATAGCACCCATCCAGCCCTGGTTATTGGCAATGGTATCCTGCATATTAACTGTAATATCTGATTTATCAATTAAAGGAAATAGTTTCAGGCTTCCGTCTGCCGTGCGCATTTGAATAGCACCATGTTGCCTGATCACGTTTTCATTTATAACCATCTGCCAGGTGAATATCCTGAATGTACTGTCGGGTGCATACAATTTTGAAATGGTTTCCAGTGAATCGAAAGGATGGTAAAATGAATTGCGTGTATTTAAAGCCCTTACAAAAACACGTGTAAATATGCTGTCTGACATAAACCTGTCAGCAGCATTAATACCAAGAATAATTTTTGCAGACTGAACTTTTAAAGTGTCTTCTTTTTGTGCAAGGAATTTTGCATCCGTCTTGCTAATCCGTTGTGCTGTTGATGCCAACCCAATGTTTACAAGAAATAGCAGGATAAAGAAATTTTTCATATCTAAAATTAATGAATGTTCGGGCAAAGAAAATATCAGGAAGTTAATTACTCAAACTTTAACTAAAGCTTTTCATGAACAAGTGATGCGGCAAATTGAAAAAGGGTAGGTGAAACCTGATCAATCCGGTGATCTTCTGGTGAAACTTCCGGGCTCGTTGTTGGGAGGAAAACAGTATACATTCCCAGGTTTCGGCCAAATTCCATATCACTCAGGTTATTGCCAACCATAATAGAATTTTCAAGATCTATATCAGGGAATTGCTTTACAGCCTGAAATCCCATTCCGGGGTTTGGTTTGCGGTAAGGACTTTCATTTTCCAGGTCGCTGCAATAAAAAACAGCATCAATATGGCCGCCTGCTTTTTCAATTTCCTGTTGCATATTGGCATGAATGGTATGCAGGTCTTCCAGTTTGGTAAGCCCTTTTCCAACACCTTTCTGATTGGTTACAATAATGATCCTGTGAAATATTTGTGAGAAAATCTTAAATGCTTTGAGCGCATCCGGGTAAAACCTGAACTCGTCCCAGGTATGGATATAATCATTTTCTTTTTCATAATTGATCACACCATCGCGGTCTAAAAAAAGCGTCCAGGATTTATTTACTTGATTAATCGGTATCATTTTAATATTTTGATTTCTTAATTGTAATGATTTGGAGATTTGAAGATTTGTTATAAGAACCGTCATAGCGAAGTACGAAGCAATATAAACCCGGAATTAGTTAAATCAAAGATTGCTTCGTACCTCACAATGCCGAAAAACTTCAAATTGTCTCATTTTCAAATCTTCAAATTATTTAATTTTCAAATTGCTTATTAGCTTTTTCAAGATCTTCCGGTATACCAATATCAATAAAATATCCATCCTGTACCTGGCCAATCATTTTTATAGTTTCAACATATTTTTCCAGGTAATCTTTTTCAAAAGAAAATTTTTCCGGCAATCCGATCGCAAGGAACTGCACTGCATCTAGTACATAAACGCCACCATTGATCAGGCCTTCTTTATAATATTTTTTTTCCTTAAAAGATTTAATGCAATCTTCCTTATTTATTTCTACCACACCGTACCTGTCAAAATCATGCATGGGTTTTAGTGCAAGGGTACATGCAGCCTTTTTTTGTTCATGGAAAGTGAAAAGTTTTGATACATCAATTTTAAACATGGTATCACCGTTTAAAACCAGCACATGCTTTGTTGTTGCCATTTTTAAAGCAAGCTGAATGGCTCCACCCGTTCCCAAAGGCTCATCTTCAATGGATAATTGATAATTTAATATTGGATAATTTTTCAAGAGCCAGTTACCTACAATCTCATGCATGTATCCCAATGAGAAAACAAATTTATTAACACCCTGTTGCTGCAGGTATTGTATAACAAAATGTAAGAATGGTTTACCGGCAACGGGTGCCATGCATTTGGGTAAATCGGGTACGGCTGACCGTAAGCGTGTACCCAGGCCGCCGGCAAGAATGATACACTCACACCCAATAAATGGGGGACATACGAATGTTTTATTTTCAGAAACTTCTGACATCAAATATATTTTCAAAATTTATGAACCAGGTTTCCCTTTTAGGGTGCGGAGGGCGTGAAATATTCTTCTTCTACCAACTGGCAAATAATATGGCCTAATAAGATATGGCTTTCCTGGATTCGCGGTGTATCTGTTGAAGGAACATTGATGAGCAGGTTGCAGATGTCTTTCATTTTTCCGCCGGTTGCACCGGTAAACCCGATTGTGATCATTTCCTTTGTATTGGCCACTTCCAGGGCTTTGATGATATTGGTGCTGTTTCCCGAAGTACTTAACCCAACCAACACATCGCCTTTTCTGCCAATACCCTGAACAAGCCTCGAATACACAACATCATAACTGTAATCATTAGCCACTGCTGTTATATACGATGTATTTACATGCAATGCTTCAGCCGGCAATGCTTCCCGGTCGGTATAGAACCTGCCGCTGAATTCTGCAGCAAGGTGTTGTGCATCGGCTGCACTTCCGCCATTACCGCAAAACAAAACCTTGTTGCCATTCCTGAAAGCATTTACCAACGCAGCTACTGATTTTGAAACAGTATGATGCAGGTCTTTATTTTCAAGTACTTGTAATTTTACGTCGATAGAAGCCTGGATGATTTTTGATATTATGTCGTGCATGGAGCAAAGTTAAGGAGGATGTGGGAAACGAGATGCAGGATATGGAATGCAGGATAAGGGATGCAGGATAAAAGTCTCTCAACTCCGGGAGTTCTCATGAATCTCGTTTCTCGCATCTATTATCCTGCATCCCGTATCTTGTATCTGCATCTCCCTCAAATCGTCCAGCTCGTTAACCCATACTTGGTAAATGAATATTTTTTCACTTCGCCGCCAAATTTCAGGAGTGCATCTTTTACGGCATAATTTGTATTTCCCGGGCAATAGAATATCATGAATCCGCCACCGCCTGCACCGCTGATCTTTCCACCGGTTGCACCTGCTGCTTTAGCGGCTGAATAAATCTTTTCTATATTATTGTTGCTGATGTTGGCTGCCATTTTTCTTTTCTGGCTGAATCCAAAATCCAGTATCTCGCCAAATTCATTCAACCTGCCTTTTAACAGTGCTTCCTTCATCATTCTTGCCTGTTCTTTTAACTGGTGCATGGCTTCAATACTTTTCTCATCCTGTCGTTTAACATTGCTCACCTGTTCATTGATGATCATTGCACTTTCCCGTGAGGTTGCCGTGAAATAAAGTACCAGGTTATTTTCCAGCTCATGCATGTATTGCGGGCGTATCCTAAGGGGGTTAACGATCACTTTATCGTCTTTGTAAAATTCCATAAAATTAACTCCGCCGAAAGTAGCAGCATACTGATCCTGCCTGCCCCCGGCCAGTTTAAGATCATTGCGTTCAATTTCATAAGCAAGGTGAGCAATATCATAATCACCCAACGGCAGTTTAAGCATTTCTACAAATGCTCCCAATATGGCAACAACCAAAGTTGAAGATGTGCCTAACCCTGAACCTGCAGGAGCATCCACAAAAGTGGATAACCTGAAACCGTTTGCAGGTACTTTGTAATCTTTGTATATCCGGTTATAAACACCCTTTAAAAGATCAAGATGGCCATTTATGGGTAATTCAGGTAACCATGTAAATTTTTCCTTTTCATTCCTGTCAAGTGCTTCCACTATAATTTCATCTGTATCCAATGGCTCAATACTTGCATAGGCAGAAAGAGAAATGGTTGCATTTAAAATAGCTCCACCAAATAGATCTGTATAAGGGCTAACGTCGGTGCCACCTCCAGCAAGGCCGATACGTAGGGGAGCTTTACTTCTATAAATCATATTAATTTGAAAATTTGAAGATTTGGTAATTTGAAAATGGGGGTTTATATAAGTTGTAATTTTTATTTTAAAAACAAATTTCTGTAATTTGCGGAATCTTCAAATCTTCAAATCAGTTTATAACCCCCTCCACAATATTATCCCAGCTATACTTTTGCTTTTCAATTACAAGGTTTGGTAAAAAATAACCTTCGCCTTTTTTAAAATATTCTATAATTTTTTCTGCCAGTGATGCTGCAGTTGGTTCTGCCACAAGCCCAGCTTTGCCATCCGGAACCATCGAAGGCAACCCTCCCACATTTGTAACGATCATCGGAATTTCAAAATGATATGCCAGTGGTGTAACACCACTTTGAGTGGCATTGCGATATGGCTGTATTACTACATCTGCTGCACAGAAATAATTCCGAACCTCACTGTTTGGGATAAATGCTGTTCTCAGGATCAATGAATCCCCGATACCGAGTTTGCTTATCTGGTCATCATACAGCTGACGGCCTTCATAAAATTCTCCTGCAATTAGTAACAAAGGTTGAGCTATTCCTGGAGCATGTTGTCTAACGAGTTTCATGGCATCCAGTAACAGGTCGAGGCCTTTATATTTTCGTATGAAGCCAAAAAACAATATTATTCTTTCATCCTGCCCGATTTTTAAATTTTCACGTGCTTCCCTTTTACTGATCTTATCTCCAAAATTATCGTATAAAGGGTGGGGGACCAGCCGGGCAGTTTTGGTAGCCGAAAAACTACGCAGGTCGTTGAGTACTTTTTCACTCATTGTAATAAACCTGTCTACCGGTTTTATAAAATACCGGGTAAAGGCCATGTCTGCCGGCCGCTTTTCATGTGGTATGATATTATCTGCAATACAAACCACTTTACTGTGTTTATTTCTTTTTGCAATTCGCAGTATTGTTCCCAGGCATGGGCCCATAAACGGAAGCCAGTAGCGTACTACAATGATATCAGGTTTTGCTTTCCTGATCAGATTACCTACTTTAAACCAGTTAAAAGGGTTAATGGAATTGATAACAACTTTTATATTCAACCCAGGCGGTGGTGCTTCTTCAGAAAGCTGTGTTGTACCGGGGAACAAAAACCCTGGGTATTGTAACGAAAACGTATAGATGATAACAGTATGACCATTATCCTGGAAAGCTTTTGCAAGCCGTTCATTAAAGGTTGCCATGCCGCCGCCGCGCAGCGGGTAAGCCGGGCCAATGATTATGATATTTTTTTTTTGCTGATTCACAATACGAAATTGAAAATTTGGTGATTTGGAAATTTGAAAATGAAAAAAATCTTCAGAGAAATTCTGTTTTACCAAATCTTCAAATTTTCAAATTTTCAAATTTTCAAATTAAAGTCCCAACTTATCCTCTATCAAATAGCTATTCCTTTCTGCAGAATTCCTTGATATCAGTTCACCAATAAACCCTGCTAAAAACAACTGCGTACCAATGATCATAGCCAGTATGGCAAAAAAGAATAATGGCCTTTGAGTCATGCCGGTTTTATCAAAAAAGAATTTTGAAATGCTGAGATATGTAAACACGGTTAACCCGAATAAAAAAGAAACAGTTCCCCACAAACCAAAAAAGTGCATGGGCCTTTTACCGAATTTACCTACAAAGAAAATGGTCATCAGATCGAGGAAGCCATTGATGAAACGCGACCAGCCGAATTTGG
>JAGPDJ010000089.1 GCA_018057635.1 Ferruginibacter sp.
ATGCTCCACAACCGTTCTTAGGTTCCATTTTTGTTGTGCAGTTGCCGCCATTGATAACAGGAAGAGCAACAAGAGGGTGCAAAATGATTTACGCATAATGCAAAAATATAATTTCCTGAGGGAATGCAGGATATTCAATTGTATAAACGGCAATAATAAGGCTGTTTTTTTTGAAAATCACCCGTTTGCTAATGCCTGTTCCAGGTCTTTTATGATATATCCGGGCTCTTCCAACCCTACATATAGCCTCAGCATCCGGTGATCCCGGTTATTTGCATTGAATGACTCCGGCGCCATGCCTGCAATTTTAGGTATAATAAGGCTTTCATGCCCACCCCAGCTAACTGCCAGGAGTATATGCTGTAAATTATTACAGAATTGCTCAATTCCGGAGAATCCTGTTTCTTGTATGATGAATGTAAGCAGCCCGCAGGCGCCTGTCATTTGTTGCCTGGCCATTTCAGCCTGGCTGAATGATTCATCAAACGGGAAGATCACTTCTTCAATTTTTGGGTGCTGTTTCAGGAAATCAACAATTTGCCGGGTACTGCGGCTGATCTGTTCAAGCCTTACGGGTAAAGTTCTTAATCCCCTGATCAATAACCAGGCATTAAACGGCTGTATGCCGCTGCCGATACACATATATTCGCTGTTAAATATTTTCCGGATCATCGCTGTATTGCTACTGAGCACACCCGCTATCGTATCACTGTGCCCGCTGATGTATTTGGTGGCCGACTGAATGGATATATCAATACCCATTTCAATAGGGCGCTGGTATAACGGTGTACAATAACTGTTGTCGCAGATGGTGATGATATTCTCAGCTTTTGCCAGTTCTGCAACAGCTTTCAGATCTTGTATGGCATAATCCCAGCTATTCGGACTTTCCAGGTAAATCACCGTTGTGTTAGGCAGGATCGCCCTTTCAAAATTTTCTATCAATGTGCCATCAATATATGTAGTTGCAATGCCAAACCGCGGCAAAATGTCGTTGAATAATTTTTGTGCCCATGTGTACGGATTTCTTACACTTACAATATGGTCGCCCGTTTTTACATTGGCTAAAACAGCTGCAAATATGGCTGCTGCACCGCTGTTTAAAACCAGGCAATCTTCAGCTCCATCCAACGCAGCCAGTTTTTTACATAATATTTCTACAGTAGGGTTTTTGCCCCTGCTATACAGGAATTCCGAGTATTCATCTGCAAGTGCCGATCGCAGGTCTCCAACGGTTTTAAAGCAGAAATTACTGGTTTGTATAATAGGTGCTGAAACCGCGTTGTAGTAATTTTCCCGGTCTTCTGCCAGTTCATTTATAATGTAGGAAACGTCCATGTGTTTAATTTTTATGATGCATCACCGGTAACAAAATAAATACTATATAATTACTGTTTTAACTGATTTTTAAAGAATGCCTTTACAATAAAATACAACAATATAAATGCTGCCAGTATGCCTATCCCGGTTAAAGCTGTATATGGTTTGTCTATAAATATACTGATGGCAACAAAAATATACGCAGCAATAAATACAACAGGCATCAGTGGGTATAATTTCATTTTATAGATGCCAGTATTGTCTAATGCGGCGGTACGTTTTCTTAAAATGAAAATTGTGGCGGCTGATAATACCATTCCAAAGCAATCCAGAAAAATGGTGAAGCTAAGGATCTCGTCAAATGTTTTTGCCCAGAAAACGATCAATGCACACATGGCAGCAAAAACACTTAAGGAAGTAAACAGCACTTCGGTTCGAATGGTTCTTTTTCCAAACTGTTTTGGCAAAACACCTTCCTCACTCATGGCCTGCATCACCCGTGGATTGCTCATCAGTAAAACATTTACATAAGCCAGTACAGACAGAAAAAGCAACACCGATAAAATATTTCCTGCGGCGCTTCCAAAAACATGCCCTGCCATCAATGCGGCAATACCTTTAGCTTCTTTCAGGTTTTCAAAACCAATGATCTTCACATAGGCATAATTGATACTCAGGTACAGCAGGATAATGATAAAAATACCAATGAAGATGCCACGGGGGATATTTTTAGTGGGTTCTTTCACTTCTTCACCAAAATTGATCGATTGCTGATAACCGCCATAAGTAAAAGATACAGCTACAAGGCCTATCCCAAACGCTTTAATATACTCCATCAAAGTAGGATCAATTGCCTGAGCCCCTGAAATAAGAATATCCGGACTGTTTCCGGCAAAAAATAATGGAGTGATCAATAACAGGATAAGGCATATTTTAATAATGGTAAGAATATTTTGTGTGCGTGCACTCATCTTCAATCCCAGTAAATTGATGCCATAAAACAATAGTATGGAAGAGATGGCGATGATTACCTGGATACTTTCTGTTTTCCCCGAACCGGGCATAATTACTTTAATGATGTATTCGGCACCAATAAGCGCTACACCTGCCAGTGATGCTGCATTGGAAATCAGGATAATGCAATTAACCCCAAATGCAATGGAAGGGTGATAGGCATAAGAGAATATTTTATAATAACCACCTGTAACCGGGTAGCGGCTCCCGATTTCTGCATAAGTGAGGGCACCGCATAAGGCAATGATACCGCCTGCAATCCAGGCGGCATAAAAAACTGCCGGTGTTGGAGAAGCTGCAGCAACATTGGCAGGTGTACGAAAAATACCCATACCAATTACAAAACTTACCATGATCATGGTAAAATCGAATCCGTTTAGTTTAGATTTTACTGCCATTTTTTGAAGATAAGCATTTTTGTAATGTGTTAACAGCTGGTTTAATTATTGAAGTAATTCATTGAATAACCGGATTTTATATTTACAAAATGAATTTTACCTGAAAAGAATAATTGATTAATTTTGTAAAAAATATTTTTATTATGAAATCAATCATTCGTTTAATCGTTATCGTGCTGGCAATGTTTCCGGCAATCAGTTTTGCGCAAACTGCCAAAAAAACCTGGCCTGAAATGAAGGCTTTTCATGCGTTGATGTCAAAAACATTTCATCCGGTAGAAGAAGGTAATTATGCACCTTTGAAATTAAAGGCAGATAGTTTAATGATGGCTGCAAAAGCTTGGAAAGAATCTAAAATACCGGATAATTATAAGCCAGAAGAAACAGCAAAGACTTTAACCTTGCTGTTAGAGCAGTGCATTGTACTGGAAGGTGCAGTAAAGGCAAAAGCTGATGATATGAAATTAAAAGTGCTGATCACTGATGCACACGATATATTTCATAAAGTTGCCGGAGAATGCAGAAAAGAAGATTAATACTTTATATAAACTTATAGAAAAAGAGCCGCTCAATTTTGCGGCTCTTTTTTATGACTGTGAAGGTTGTTGATAATATTTTCAACTTTTATATTCAATCGTTATACATTTGCACCGTATTTGGTTCCCGGTATTCGGGATTAAAAGGGAAGTCCGGTGTAATTCCGGCGCTATCCCCGTAGCTGTAAAGCCTCCATTTCCAGAAAGGGATTTGGAACACACTAATTCTTCACGCCACTGTTTTTAAAACGGGAAGGCAATTAGGTGAGGCTGAGCCAGAAGACCTGCCAGGTTCGTTTAACAATCATTCAAAGCTTTCGGGTGAAAGGCATGGAGTGTAAAAGCTGTGAGGCATTTATATTTCAAGGTGGCTGGTATTTTACCCGTCACATTTTTCCACGAAAGCAGTCACAAAAAAAATTTTCAAACGTGAAAATGAAATTTTTTATGCTGGCTGCTGTAATTTCAGGCAGTTCCGCATTCGCACAACAAGACAGTACCCGTCAGTTAGATGATGTGGTAGTAACAGCAACAAGGTATCCGATCAAACAATCACTTACAGGAAAAGTAGTTACCGTAATTACCCGGCAAGACCTTGCACGCAACACGGGAAAAACATTGACCGAAATGCTCAATACCCAGGCCGGACTGGTCGTCAACGGCAGCGGGAACGCCCCGGGAACAAACCAGGATGTATACATGAGGGGAGCGGCAGCAGGCAAAACACTTATTTTAGTTGATGGAATCCCGCTATATGATGCTTCCGGTATCAGTGGCGCCTTTGATCTCAATTTTATTTCAATAGACCAGGTAGAACGAATTGAAATATTAAAAGGAAGCCAGTCAACTTTATATGGCAGCGATGCCATTGCGGGCGTGATAAATATTATCACAAAAAAAGGAGGCCCCGGTAAAATTGGTTTTACTGCAGACCTGGCAGCCGGTACTTATGGTAGTTTTAAAGGAACGGCTGGCATCAACGGCACCCTCAACAACACCGGTTACAATATTCAGTATTCTAAGATCAGCAGCAAGGGTTTCTCTGCTGCTTATGATGAAACTGGAACTAATAATTTTGATAAAGACGGACTGGATCAGGATATAGTAAGAGCAAATATCAGCCAGAAATTATCCAAAAAATTGCTGCTTCGTTTGTCTGCTCAGTACAGCAGTTACAAAGCTGATTCAGATGCAGCACCTTTCACCGACGATGCTGATTTTACTTTTACAACGAATAACCTGATGGCAACTATCGGTGCCGATTATACGCTTGGAAAAAGTGTTATCCATTTTAATTATAGTTATAACAAAGCCGAAAGAACATACCTGGACGATTCTCTATCTGCACCCGGATTCAATTATTACAGCAAAGGCGAATACACGGGCAATTCTCATTTTGCAGAATTGTACAGCAACATAGGCATTTCCAAATATTTTGATGTGCTGGTTGGGGCAGATTACCGCAGGCAGGGTACAGACCAGGAATACCTGGCACTGAGCAGTTTCGGTCCTTTTAAAACTGCGCTGGGCGACAGTGCCAGCGTGAACCAGCTAGGGCTGTATGCTGCTGTTTTGCTAAAAGGAATGGCCGGTTTTAGTGCCGAACTGGGCGGACGCTACAATCATTTTAGCAAATATGGCAATGTGTTCACTTATTCATTCAACCCGTCGTATATTATAAGTAAAAAACTGAAATTATTTGTCAATGTAGCATCCGGTTTTAAGGCGCCTTCTCTCTACCAGGTATATTCAGAATACCGGAATCCATATACCGAACTGAACCCGGAACTGTCTTTCAGTTTTGAAGGAGGGCTGCAGTATAAAAAAGATAATGTTAACCTGCGGGCCGTGTATTTTATAAGGAACATCAAAGACAATATAGAATTCTTCAGCGCAGGACCGCCGAATTATGAAAGCTATTATGTGAATGCTAATGAACAAAAAGATAAGGGATTTGAACTGGAAGCGTTTGTAAACTTTGGCAAACTGACCCTGAATGCCAATTATACAAACCTTGATGGTAAGATTGAAACCAGCAACAATAATAAAGACACGGCCTATTTCAATTTATTCAGGCGGCCAAAACAATCCATAAACTTACAGGCAGGCATTGATATTTGTAAAGGCTGGGTGCTGAATGCAGGAATACAAAGTATCAGTAAAAGAAAGGAAGCTGTGTTTGGTGCAGCACCTGTAGAAATGCCAGCCTATTTTACCTGGAATATTTATTCTTCCTATACACTGAATAAACATGTTAAAATATTTGCAGATTTTAAAAATATAACTGACGAACAGTATTTTGAAGTATGGGGATATAACAGCCGCCGGTTTAATTTTATGGCAGGGGTTTCTTTGAAGTTTTGATGAATTAATAATAAACTTTCAGTTAAGCGGGAATTATAATGAATATTAATTCCCGCTTAATGATTTAAACTTTGCATAATGTGCAAACATGAAGAAAAACAATGTCCCCGATGCAATGAATATTTTGAATGCAGGGCCGGAAGCATAACCACTTGTGAATGTGCACAAGTGCAACTTTCAGAAGCAATTTCTGCTTATATATCACTGCATTACCAGGATTGCCTGTGCCTGAAATGTTTGAAGGAATTACAGCAAAAGTGACTTTGCAGGAATTATTTAAAATCTACTGCCGGAAAAACAAGATTTGACCAGAAATTTCGTTTAAATAGTAGAAATTCATATCCGTTACTGCAATTATGAGAAAATTCACCGGAATACTGGTCATACTGCTCCTGTTATTATTTACAGGCCATGCCCAGTATATTATCAAAGGAAGGGTTACAGATGAGCAACAATTCCCTCTCCCTGCAGTAAGTGTAACTGCCGGTTTGTCTGCATCCGGAGTATTGACTGATTCTGCCGGGAATTATTCCCTGCCGGTTTTATCATTAAATCAGGAAATTACGTTTAGTCATATCAGTTATGAACCTGTTGTAATGAAGGTTGGTTTTGAGAATGCTCCTGCAGTAATGATGAAAAGAACAGGTATATTTTTATCAGAAACAGTAGTGCAGTCATTTGAAAGGAACAGCAGTATCCGTAATATTCCTGCTGCCGTAACTGTACTTAACAAAACATCGTTAGAACGTTTTGGCAGCGAATCTTTTGTACCGGCCATGAATACAGTTCCGGGTGTAAAGATGGATGAACGCAGCCCCGGCAGTTACCGGTTAAGCATTAGGGGTAATTTACTTCGTTCAACCTTTGGCGTTAGAAATGTAAAAGTATACTGGAATGGTATTCCCTTTACAGATGCCAACGGAACAACTTATATAAATGAGCTTTCTTTAAATGATATTGGTAAAATTGAGATTTTAAAAGGCCCTTCCGGCAGCATGTATGGTTCGGGTACCGGCGGAGTTGTTTTGCTGAGCAGCAATATCCCGGCAGCCAGCGGCAACAGTTTCCAGTTTAAATCAACTGCTGGCAGTTATGGCGCATTTACAGCCAATGCAACTTATAACCAGGCTACCGGTAATTCGGCAACCAATTTATCTGTCACCCGGCAACAAAGTGATGGATACCGGAAGCATACCAATATGCGGCGCCAGACAGTTAATTTCAATGGGAATTATGAGATCAGTAACAGGCAAAAAATAAACGCTATAATATTATACAGCGACCTCTTTTATCAAACACCGGGAGGATTAACCCTGGCTGAAATGAATGCAGATCCAACACAGGCAAGGCCTGCAGCCGGTATTTTCAAAAGTGCCGAAGCGCAACAGGCTGCGCTTTATCTGAAAACAATGTATGCAGGTTTTGCAAATGCGTTCCGGTTTGGCAATAACTGGAATAATACCACGGCCATTTATTTTTCAAATACCAATTTCAGGAACCCGACAATCCGCAATTATGAAAGAAAAACTGAGCAGGGCATAGGATTGCGTTCTGTAACAAAATACAATAAACAGTTTTTCTCCGCCACATTTGGCGCAGAATATCAATACGGGTTTATAAACACAAATACTTTCGGCAACAAACTCGGTGAACCGGATACTTTGCAGATTCACGATGAAATCAGTTCCGGACAGTTCAATGTTTTTTTACAGGCTGATTTTAATATTACTGCTAACCTGCTTTTAAATGCAGGCATAAGTTATAATAATTTCCGGTTTGGATTTATGCGCCTGAATCAATTGCCTGCTGTAAAAGAACGCAGTAATTTCAAGCCTCAATTTGTACCAAGGATATCGTTGCTTAAAAAATTCAGTAATGCAATAAGTGTTTTTATTGCTATAAGTAAAGGTTATTCTCCTCCTTCTATTGATGAAGTACATGCAAGTGATGGTAATTTCAATAAACAACTGAATGCAGAAACAGCTGCCAGTTTTGAGACTGGCATTAAAGGAGATATCATCAAAAATAAATTATCTGTAGACGCATCTTTTTATTGGTTAAGGCTGGGCAATACCATTGTAAGCAGGCGTGATTCAGGTGGTGCTGATTATTTTGCAAATGCAGGTAAAACAAAACAACAGGGGTTTGAAATTGCAGTACAGTATTTGCCTGTAAATAATTACAATCGTTTTACCAGGCAGTTAAAATTGTGGGCTAATTATACAAATTTACATGCCAGGTTTATAAACTATCAGAAAGGCACTGCTGTATATGATGGAAACAAGCTTACCGGTACAGCTCCGCAGGTTTTTGTATTAGGTGCAGATATGATCACTTCAACCGGTGTTTATGCAAATGCAACTTTTAGTTATACAGGCAAAATACCATTGAATGATGCCAATGTTTTTTTTGCATCTGATTATAAATTATTTTTTATTAAAACATGATATAAGGTTAGCCTA
>JAGPDJ010000090.1 GCA_018057635.1 Ferruginibacter sp.
ATATTCCGCTTATTGAAAATCCATAGTTTTGCGACCAGGTAAAATCCTTAGCCTGGTTGGTTATCAGGTAAAGATCAATTTTTTTCCCTACAGCAATAACAGAAGATAAATTCCGGAACGTGTAATAATCATTGTCGCCGGTGATATTATAATATTCGTTTGGTCCGTTGCTGTTGGAAAAAACCCGGTAAACCCTTCCGGAAACACTGCTATCCCTGTTCAACGCTGTTAAGGTATATAAAGTGGTGCTTGTTGGTAACGTATTGTTTATCAACTCGTAATTCCAGGTACTTCCTGTTGTTAAAGTCATATATTTTTCCACAACAGGCGTAATGGTATCATCACTTTTTTTACAGGATACAGCAAAAAAAGCAGAAAAGAGGCAGGCAAATAGTAATTTATTCATACTTTATAATAGATTTTGTGTAAATATCTGTATAATTTGGTTATAATTAAAAATATTCCTCCTATCTTTGCGCTCCCAAATTTATGGCTAAACAGGCACTTATTAAACAAGACGGAACAATAGTTGAAGCACTCAGTAATGCTATGTTCAAAGTAAAGTTAGAAAACGGGCACGAAATTCTGGCTACAATTTCGGGAAAAATGAGGATGCACTATATACGTATCCTCCCGGGTGATAAAGTAGGGGTTGAAATGAGCCCGTACGACCTTACGAGGGGCAGGATCATATTCAGGTATAAGTAAAAGACAAGCTGTTGGTATAAACCGGCAGTCATTAGCAAATAGATAAAAACAATAAAAATGAAGGTAAGAGCTTCAATTAAGAAACGCAGCGTGGATTGCAAGATTGTAAGGAGAAAAGGCCGCCTGTATGTGATCAACAAAAAAAATCCACGCTTTAAACAAAAGCAGGGATAATTTATGATGTATGATGCCGGATATATTAATATCACACATTGCACAACATAAATCACAAATCTAAAAATCATAAATCTCAAATAAATTATGGCTCGTATTGCCGGTATAGATTTACCAAAAAATAAAAGAGGAGAAATTGGCCTTACTTACATTTATGGAATTGGCCGTTCTACTGCTCAGTACATTTTATCAAAAGCAGGTATCGACTTTAATAAAAAAGTTAACCAGTGGAATGATGATGAGCAAACTGCTATTCGTAATGTGATCAACAACGAGTTTAAAACTGAAGGTGCGCTTCGCAGCGAAACCCAGATGAATATCAAACGTTTGCTGGATATTGCCTGTTACCGTGGGTTACGCCATCGTAAAGGATTACCGGTTCGTGGCCAGCGTACCCGCACAAACAGCCGTACCAGGAAAGGTAAACGTAAGACAGTTGCCGGTAAGAAGAAAGTGGCTAAAAAATAAACCTTACAGCTATTGGCTTGATGCTAATAGCTTTTGGCATTATACAGACTTATATATTTTGATACAACGCCGGATCGCTTCATAAGTCAGCAGGAGGGTTGTTTCAGCCCCGGATATACCGGGATACATTTTTAAAGATTACCTATTTTAAAAAAATTATGGCAAAAGCACAAGGCGCAAAAGCAGCCGCAAAAAAGAGGATTGTAAAAGTAGACAGTTACGGAGATGCTCACGTTACAGCAAGTTTCAACAACATCATCATCAGCTTAACCAATAAGCAGGGCCAGGTTATTTCATGGTCTTCTGCAGGTAAAATGGGCTTCAAAGGAAGTAAGAAGAATACGCCTTATGCAGCACAGATGGCTGGAGCCGATGCAGCTAAAGTTGCAGTTGATGCTGGTTTGAAAAGAGTGGATGTATTTGTAAAAGGTCCAGGTAGCGGACGTGAAGGCGCTATCCGTTCTTTATCTCAAAATGGTTTGGAAATAGCCATGATCAAAGATGTTACACCGCTTCCACACAATGGTTGCAGGCCTCCGAAGAAGAGAAGAGTATAATAGTTCGAAGTTTGAAGTCTCAAGTTTGATGTTGTTTAACTTCAAACCCTAAACCTCAAACCTCAAACCTCAAACATATTTATAACCGGGTGCATTATTCATTTTAAAAGGTCTTTATAATGATGCACCGTCACTAAAAGACCATCAAACAACACTATGGCACGTTATACAGGGCCCAAAACAAAGATTTCCCGCAGGTTTGGAGAACCAATTACAGGAAACGGTAAATGGTTAACAAAAAACAGCAATCCTCCCGGACAACACGGCGCAAACAAAAAGCGTAAAACACTGAGTGAATACGGTGTTCAGTTAAAAGAAAAGCAAAAGGCAAAATACACGTACGGTTTGCTTGAAAAACAATTCCGCAAAACTTTTGATGAAGCCAGCAGGAAAAAAGGCGTTACAGGTGAAAACCTGATCAAATTACTGGAAGCACGTTTGGATAATACCATTTTCAGGATGGGAATCGCTCCAAGCCGCCAGGCCGCCCGTCAGCTGGTAAGTCACAAACACATTACCGTTAATGGTGAAGTACTAAACATACCTTCATACAGTTGCAAACCCGGAGATGTTATCGGGCTGAAAGGTAAAACTGCCGCTAATGCAAATGTTACCGGCAACCTTCGTGGTAAGAATCCGAAATTCGGCTGGATCGAATGGAGTGAATCAGAAATGAAAGGTACTTTCATAGCATATCCTGAAAGAGAAAGTGTTCCTGAAAATATTAAGGAACAACTGATCGTGGAATTGTATAGCAAGTAATAGGTAAAAACTCAAAACCATAAAGTTTATCAACTTTTAGCTTTTGACTTTTCACTTTTGAATTTGCTGGATGTTTGCAACAAAAATTTATAAAATTAAAACAACAGAATAAAATGGCCATTTTCAATTTTGTTAAACCCGATAAGATTGTTCTTCAGAAAGCTAATGATTTTGAAGCGCAATTCGAATTTCGTCCGCTTGAACCAGGATATGGAGTAACCATTGGTAATGCTTTACGCAGGGTTTTGTTGAACTCACTGGAAGGGTACGCAATTGTTGGGATCAATATTGCAGGAGCTGATCATGAGTTTGCAACCTTAAAAGGTGTTACAGAAGATGTAACTGAAATTATCCTGAACCTGAAGCAGGTAAGGTTTAAAATGAAAGTTGACCATGATGTAAATACAGAAAAGGTTACTTTATCAATTAAAAATAAAACTGAATTCACTGCAGGTATGATCGGCGAAGCTTCACCTGCTTTTGAAGTGATGAATCCTGAATTGTTGATCTGTACCATGGATAGCAGCGCTAAACTGGATATTGAGATCAGCATTGGAAGAGGCCGAGGTTATGTTCCTGCTGAAGAACACAAAGAAAAAAGTTCTCATTTCGGATACATTCCTGTTGATGCAATTTATACGCCTATCAAGAATGTAAAATACCTGATTGAAAATACAAGGGTTGAACAACGTACTGATTTTGAAAAACTGATCATGGAAGTGGTTACCGATGGTACCATTCATCCGGAAGAAGCTGTTAAACAAGCAAGCCGTATCCTGATTCAGCATTTGATGATCATTACAGACGAGAACATCACGTTCGATACAAAAGAAGATAAAAAAGAAGACCTTGTTGATGAACATACTTTGCAATTGCGTAAGATGTTGAAAACACCATTGGAAGACCTGGATCTTTCTGTACGTGCATTTAACTGCCTGAAAGCTGCCAAGATCAATTCTTTAAGCGAACTGGTGCAGTATGAGCAGGAAGACCTGATGAAATTCAGAAACTTTGGTCAAAAATCATTGAGTGAAATTGACCAGGTTTTACAGGAAAGAGGTTTGAGTTTTGGAATGGATTTGAGCAAGTTGAAATTAGACGACGAATAAATAATTAGCAAATGTGCTAATGTGCTGATGTGCTAATGAAGTTCGAGCTCCAGCACATTTTCACACTAGCACATCAGCACATTTTAATAACAGTAGGTTATAATTCCTGACACGGTATAACCGAATTTAAAACAAACAAGTCATGCGTCACGGAAACAAAAACAACAATTTAAGCAGAACAGCATCTCACCGCAGAGCGTTATTGATGAACCTGGGCTGCCAACTGATCACTTACAAAAGGATCACAACAACTTTGGCAAAAGCAAAGGCTTTACGCACTTATATTGAGCCACTGATCACAAAAACTAAACATACAGAAAGCAAAGAAGTGATCATGCACAACCACAGGTTGGTGTTCAGTTACCTGAATGATAAGGCTGCTGTAAAAGAACTGTTTACAGTGGTTGCTCCTAAAGTTGCTGCCCGTCCGGGTGGATATACAAGGATCATTAAATTAGGCGCCAGAACAGGTGATAATGCTGAAATAGCAATGATTGAACTGGTTGACTTTAATGAAATATACGGTAAAGGGATTTCAGTTGCTACCGCTGCTGAACCTGTTAAGAAAACACGCCGTGCAGGTTCTAAGAAGAAAGCAGAAGGTACAGACGCTGCAGATGAAACAACTACAGAAGAACAAGCATAAATTGAGACTAACTGTTTATATAAAAGCCCCGGTATTATTATCGGGGCTTTTTTTGTGTCATTCCGAGCGATAGCGAGGAATCTGCCAATGCTTTATTCTAATAATTAATAGATTCCTCGCTATCGCTCGGAATGACAATGCACAATGTGGGCAATTTTATTTGTTAATAACGCAATTGAATTCTTTTCTTTGCAAAACCTTTCTTAAAATGACTCAACATATAAAAAAACCTGCAGTATTGATCCTGGCTGACGGAACCATTGTTCATGGCAATGCTTTTGGGAAAATTGGTACAGCTACCGGTGAGATTTGTTTCAACACAGGAATGACCGGTTACCAGGAAGTATTTACAGATCCCAGTTATTATGGACAGGTATTGATCATGAATAATGTGCATATCGGAAATTATGGCATTAAAGCATCTGATGTAGAAAGTGATTCTGTAAAAGTTAAAGCTGTAATAGCACGCAACCTGGAAGAAAAATACAGCCGTTTTATGGCAGATACTTCTTTGCAGGATTATTTTGAATCGCAGCAGGTAGTTGCTATTGACGGCGTTGATACAAGGGCACTGGTTGCTCATGTAAGAACATGCGGAGCAATGAATTGCATTGTTTCATCAGAAAATACAGACATTGAATATTTAAAGGAACAATTGCAACTGGTACCTTCTATGGACGGACTGGAACTGGCATCTGTTGTAAGTACAAACCATTCTTATGAACTGGGCGATAAGAACAGCAGGTTAAGGATAGCCGTACTTGATTTTGGAGTAAAGAAAAACATTCTCAATTGCCTGGTAGAAAGAGGTGCTTATGTAAAAGTGTTTAATGCCAGGGCGGGTTTTGATGAATTGCAGCAATTTGATCCGGGTGGCTATTTTATCAGCAATGGACCCGGAGATCCGGCGCCGATGGATTATGCCATCAAGACAGTTAAGAAGATACTGGAAACCGGCAAACCTTTGTTTGGGATTTGCCTCGGCCACCAGCTTCTTGCACTGGCAAATGATATTCCCACTTTTAAAATGCACCACGGTCACCGCGGCCTCAATCACCCCGTAAAAAATATTGTTACCGGTAAAAGTGAAATTACCACACAAAACCATGGATTTGGTATTGATCCGGATGCTGTAAAAGCGAATGATGATATTGAAGTGACTCATGTAAACCTCAATGATAGCAGCATTGAAGGCATAAGGATAAAAAACAAAAAAGCATTTTCAGTTCAGTATCATCCCGAAGCTACTCCAGGGCCACACGACAGCCGGTACCTTTTTGATGATTTTATATCTTTAATAAATTCGAATTAAGAGTTGTTTATTCGTGTAATTCGTTTTAAAAATTCGTGTTATTATAATGAAAATTGCAATCATCAACGGCCCCAACCTGAACCTGCTTGGTAGAAGAGAGACTGATATTTATGGTAATGAATCCTTTGAATCTTTTCTAAAGCAATTGAGTAATAAATTTAATGATGTTGAAATAAATTACTTTCAAAGCAATGTGGAAGGGGAGTTGATCAATGAGATACAACGGGTTGGATTTGATCATAACGGTATCATATTAAATCCCGGCGGCTACACGCATACGTCAGTAGCCATTGGTGATGCAGTTGCAGCCATTAAAACACCGGTGATAGAAGTGCATATTTCCAATATTTTCGGTAGGGAAGAATTTAGGAAAATATCACATGTTTCCGGAAAAGCTGCAGGCGTAATAACCGGGCTGGGCCTGGTAGGGTATGAACTGGCTGTTAATTATTTTATAGAAAAATCAGCTGGAAAATAATCCAGGAATAGGATCAGCCAAGCTTTAATTTCCGCATGACTCCTTTAATATTTTTTTTGAAAGCTTCAAAATCTGCAAACTGTTCCTGCACAAAACTATTGTCTTCAATACGGCCAAGCACTTCATTCATTTCTTCATTGGTTTCATAAACCATTTTCCGGTAAGGGCTTACATAATCCTTTGCCCTTGCTTCATAAATCCCTTTGCTCATCCATTGTTTTGTATCAGTAACTTTCAGTAAAACATCTTTTAAAACTGATGAAGTAAACTGCTTTGAAGTTATATTCAGTATTTCCAGCAGGCTGGTATATGCATGATGTAATTTATCTTTTTCATAATGCTCCCCTTGTATTTTATAGAATTGATGTACTTCATCCCAGCTTTTGATCTTATTGGTTCTGATAGCATATTTTAGTTTATCTGTTTCGGCTTTCATGATCAGTTGCCCACCGATATTCATCCATTCACTTCTGCTGATTTTTGCTGACAGTGACCTTTTAAATGAATCAAAATCGGAAAACTTATTCTTTTTTAGATGCTTCAGCAATTCAATACAACTATACAGTAAAATCATTTCCGAAAACACTTTCATAGCCTGAGGTACTTTAGTAAGTACAGTATGCCTTTGTGTATTTTCCCAGCCGGTAACAACCGCTTCACCTTTATCATTTGTTTTTAATGATTTAAAAAGTGTAATAGCTGCAAACATCTCATTTATCGTATCCGGGGCAAGGTAATTGTATTCTATTTGCTGGATTTTCTGTGTTCTCCTGTCACGATCGCCATATTTCCAGGCATTCCTTTCCAGGGCATACATATTGTACATGAACCAATAGGCAGGCATTACCAGTAGCCTGTTGTTGGCAATATCATTGCTTACGAGGCAAAAAGGAACCGGTATATTCAATTCAGCAGGATAATCTGCTTTGGAAAGAATGGTAAAGGATGCAAATTTTGAATTGTGTTTTAAACTGACGCATAGGCCCGGCCAAAATCCCCTGCCTGCAACGATCTCTCCATCCGGGCTCCTGCTGTTGTGGTTGCTGCCGATGGTAGCTCCTGCGGCAATATTACTTTGCCCCATAACCAGGGATGCACATAAAAAAGAATTGTTGTGATGTTGTTCATGTGAAGGAAAAATCAGCGAATTCAGTACTTCACAACAGGAAATGGTTGAATTGTTTCCAAGGTAAGAATTGATCAGCCGTGCCCCATACTTTAATTGTGAATGTGATGCCATTACAAACCTGACAGCTTTTACACCATAAAATATCCGGCACCCATAACCTACAATACCATTCACCAATTCGCATCCCTCACCAATCTGTGAAGTTCGCTCTGCATCACTGTTAATGGTTAGGTTTTTTAATTTGTTTGCGCCCTTTATATATGCATCCGAGCCCACCCATACATCCTTGATGATCCTGCAGTTCTTTATTACTGTTCTTTCACCTACCTTTCCATAATAACCTCTTTGTTTATCAAATTTCTTTTCAGTAAATTCTTTGAATTTTGCCAGCAAAGCCTTGTCATCCCGGTATTTACTCCACATATAAGCATCGCCGGGCAACATACCATTGAATGGTATGATCTTTCTTCCACCATTCTCATTGCACACTTCCACCCATGTGCGGATGTTTTCTGCTTCGCCTTCTTTTATGATCCCATTACCGAATTTTGAATTATTGGTTGAAGCCAGCTCATTCACATTCGCGATCATTACATTATCAGATATCACATAATGACTCAGGTAATTTACATTGTCTAAACAAACATTATTACCAAGGTCGCAACTGATGATGGTACTGTTATACAAACCAACAGCCATCCGAAGGTTATGAAATTCATGGTAAAGG
>JAGPDJ010000091.1 GCA_018057635.1 Ferruginibacter sp.
CTATAAACTATAAACTATAAACTATAAACTATAAACTATAAACTATAAACTATAAACTATAAACTATAAACTATAAACTATAAACTATAAACTATAAACTATAAACTACTGCCCACCCTGCTGCATACCCGGCATATTGTCCGCTTCGCCCTTCATATTCTTTCGTTTGAATAATGCAATATCGAATTTCCCAAATCGCCAATTGAAATTAAGCCTTACTATTTGCGGGTCTCTTCTGCGTGAATTTTCCTGTATAAAAAAATTGGTTTCGGCATAAGTATCGTAAACCCTGGTACGAAATATATCCGACACCTGTAATGTTACAGATGCAGCATTGTTTTTAAGAAAATCCTTTCTAATTGAAAAATCTGCACCATAAACAGGCTTTATATATCCCTGAGCTGTTGGCTGCGAACCGCCACCAAACATACCGCCACCACCACCACCGTAGCCGCCACGGCCACCGCTGTTTACCGGTACAACAGACTTTGCCTGGTATTCACCTGTAAACTGGATAGAGAAATTGGCAGGCAGTTTTATATTGTTATTAAGTTTTACAAACCAGCTGAACTGTTCAATACTTTCTGCACCCGTTAAGTTTTCAGCTTTAATTATTACATTAAAAAAATTAAGGTTTGTTGTAATATCCCACCACCCGGTAAGTTTATTTTTTCCGGTTAATTCTATACCATAATTATAACTCTTGTTGGCATTGGCATAAGATGTAAATAAAATTGAATCTGCTTTGGAAGGATCTGGATTTGCATCCTTATATTGAAACCTTGTTATTAAATTACTGGTCAATCTGCCATACAGGTTTACTAAAACAGTATTAGCCTGATTAAACTGATTCTGGTAAGAAAACTCCAGCAGGTTTGTAAACTCAGGAACAAGGTTTGGGTTGCCTACAATAAGGTTCAGCGAATCAGAAAAATCTATAAACGGTATCAACTGAAAGAAACTGGGCCGGTTCACTTTTCTGCTATAATTTAACTGTAGATCTTCCTTTTTATTAAGTTTTTGTGTAATGAACAATGATGGAAAAAGGCTAACGGGGTATTTGTTTGAAAATTGCTGCATTTTTGTAAGCAGTTCACCATTATATTCAGAACTTTCTGCACGTAAACCCAATTGGAAACTGAAATTCTTTACCTGCCGTGAATAGGTAGTATAAGCCGCATAAACAACATCATTGTATTTGTATTTCACATTCAATGCAGGAATATAAACATAATCGCCAGCCTGATTCTGTAAAAAATTATCATTGTTGCTGTCGTAATTACGGTAAGCCATCCTGATACCTGCTTCTATTTTCTGATTGCTTTTAAAGGGATTTATAAGGTCGCTTTGAACAGTCATGAAATTTGTAGTACCGCCACCGGATGACCTTTCGGCTGGTAAATCCGGACCGGGTAAACCATTCATATCATAATACCGGCTGCTGTAATCTGAAGTATTGAAATTATTGCTGCAATTGTAATTAATATCGGCTGTGAGTTCTTTGCCTGCCTTTGCGAAATTGTGCTTGAAACTGATGGTTCCGCCATAATTCTTATAATCATTTACAGCCGTGATATCTCTTTTCCCCGATTCAGATAGCGTTCTTGTAGTCTTGACAGTATCACGGAATATATCCATATCATCTCTGGTCCTGAAATGCCCGCGCATTAAATTTCCACTCACCGATAACGTGGTTCTGTTGCTCAAAAAGTAATCTAGCCCGAGCCGTCCATAAGCAAATACACCTTTGTTAACAGGGGTATTATTTTGCAGTAAGTGAGTTGTAAACGAACCGGGGAAATCTGTTCTATCTGTTTTAACGAAGTTGATTGATTTTCTGAAATTAGCCATACCTGATGCAAAAAGGTTCACTTTGTTTTGTTTCAGGTTGATATTACCTCCAAAACCCGGCCTGGCCCTGGAGTCAATGCCAGCCCGTACATTTCCGTTATACCCGGCTTTCCGGTTCTTTTTTAATACAATATTTAATATGCCTGCGCCGCCACCACTGGCATCATATCGGGCAGACGGATTTGTCATGATTTCAATACTGGCAATCTGATCGGCAGGAATCTGATCTGGTGTAAGTGTAGTGGGCCTTCCATCAACAAATAACAAAGGTGCTGCATTTCTTAAGGTAACATTTCCATCAATATCAACAGTAACAGAAGGAACATTTTTAATAACATCTATTGCTGAACCGCCAATTGAGCTGATATCTTTCTCAACATTGTAAATTTTTTTATCAAGGTTCAGTTCTACCAGGTTCCTGGAAGCATTAAATGTAACATTCTGTAGTTGCTGAGCATCAATAAGCATTTTTATATTGCCCAGGTCTTTATCAAAAACATCGGGCATCATACCGGATTCTGCATTTTTTGAAGCGGGGAAATTGGTTTCAAATGACAATTTCTTTTCGGCAATTTTATAACCCAGTGCAGTTACTTTTAAAGTATACCTGCCCATAATTGATAAATTTTCAAAACTGAATTCTCCTTTCCGGTTTGAAACAATTAATGAAACAATATGGTCTTTTTTAATTTTGGTAACACTGTCCCATTTTGATTTTAATATCTGAACAGAAGCTCCTTCTACAGGTTTTCCGGTCTCCTCATCAATTAGTTTTCCATAAAAATGCCCAACATTCATTTGCCTGCTGTTACTCCCATTGCCACTTCCGGATGGTTTTTGTGCAACTGTTGTACTATAAAAAAGCACAAAAATTAAGCATAAGCATGTTGCAATAGTATTCTTCATAAAAAAGACACGGTACGGATTATTATTTGCGGACATTATTCAGATTTTCTTTCCCCCACAATTATAAAGCTTTTTACCTTTATAAAAACGAAAGAATCACAAGCGTTACAATTCCGGCTATAAAACCTGTTAAGGAACAAATTGCTTTAAAAAGGAATATTTTTTTTCCTGCAGCAGCATAAAAAAAATCTTTGATTTCTTCTACTTCCAGTGCATTTATTCTTTCTTCAACAACTTTGTCAATTCTTAATTCCGTTTTAAGTTCGCCAGAAAATTTCTTCATCAAAACCGGGAAAAGTTCATCTATTTCGGTTAACAAAGAAGATTTAAACTGGCTAATGGTTTTTTCTCCCATAAACTGAGAGAGCAACGGAAAAACTGTTTTTATTTTCTCATTAAGAAAATGATCCACATGGTTTTCTATTTCAGGCCTTAGTTTTTGCAATAATTCCGGATCAGTTAATTTCTCATCCAGCCCATTATAAGCTATCAATTGACCCTGGAATACCTCACCGGCTCTTTTGGCTACCTTTCCCTTTGTTCCAGGCACCAGGCCCCAAATAGTTATAAACCCCAGTTTTAATGGCTTTTCAGGCCAAAATAAAAACCGGGCAATTCCCCAGGCGATCAGCCAACCAGTAAACGTAAAAAAGAAAAGGATTATTATAACCTGGGTTGCATACATTCAATAAAATTTGGCTGCAAATGTAGGGGAATAATACAGGCTGGTAAAAAGTTCCCTTCATTAAAAAATTGCATATTTAAAAACCGGATATACAGCCATCCTGTTATCATAATCGTTATTATTTTAAAAATGCAAAGGGTTTAATTTTGTATGAGCGTAGTTTTTATATACTTTTGCAGCACAAAATATTACGGTGGTTGTAGCTCAGTTGGTTAGAGCACCAGATTGTGATTCTGGGGGTCGGGGGTTCGAGCCCCCTCATCCACCCAACTATCTCCCGGTTCTTTTCCGGGAGATTTTTTTTTGCAAAATCCGCCGCTCATCCATCTAAATAACCACAAGGTTTGTTTAACAAAACATTATTGACATTATTACGTTACACTTAATCTGACACGTGATATTTTCCGTTATTTTTACAACATGCAAAAAATTGCAGACTTTATGATGAGCAAAAAATTCATTCCGGTTGCACTGGTACTGATTGCTACCAGTTTCTTTTTCGCCTTTAAATCGCAGGGAAAAAATGATTTTGAAGATAACCCTAAAAGCAGGTACGCCAGGATACTCCGCAATGTGGGCGTTTTACTGGAAGAAGGGCATTTCAGCCCCAAAAAAATTGATGACTCTTTCAGCAAAGAGGTTTTAAAGAAATTTACCGAAGAACTTGACGGAGATAAGAATATATTCCTGGCAGGAGATGTGGAAGGGTTTAAGAAATTCAATACCAGGATTGATGATGAGATCCATGGCAGCGACCTGCAATCTTTTTATGCAATCAATGAAGTGTACCTGAAAAGGCTGAGCGAAGTTTCAGGTATTTATAAAGACATCCTGGCCAAACCATTTGATTACACAAAAGATGAAAAGGTTGTGATGGATGCTGAAAAACTGAATTTTCCTAAAACAGAAGCTGAAAGGCTTGAAATATGGAAAAAACGTTTAAAATTCATTACACTGGGCAAATTTGTTGACTTACAGGAAGAAAGGGAAAAAAATAAGGATAAAAAAGATTTTAAATTTAAGGCAGATTCAACCCTTGAAAGAGAGGCCAGGGAATCTACCGCCAAACAGATTGAACGCTATTATTCAACAAAAAAAAGCAGGGAATCTGATGATGCCAATTTCAGCACTTTTGTTAATGCCATCACAGAAACAATGGACCCGCATACTACCTATTTTCCTCCTATCGACCTGAGGTCTTTCAACGAATCAATGAGCGGAAGGTTTTTCGGTATTGGTGCCCAGCTTAAAGAAGATGACGGAAAGATTAAGATCGCCAGCCTCATTAGCGGCGGCCCGGCCTGGAAAAGTGGTGAATTGAAGGAAAATGATGAGATTATAAAAGTTGCTCAAGGCAAAGCTGAACCGGTTGATGTTACAGGTTATGCCGTTAGTGATGCTGTAAAACTGATCAGGGGATCAGAAAAGGGATCAGAAGTAAACCTTACTATCAAGAGAATTGATGGCAGTATTAAAGTGATCACCTTGTTAAGGGACGATATTAAACTGGAAGATACTTATGCAAAATCTGCCATTATAAAAGGAGAAAACAAGATTGGTTACATATACCTACCTGAGTTTTATGCAGATTTTGAAAACCCCAACGGTGCCCGTTGTGCTGCGGATGTTGCCAAAGAAATTGAAAAACTTAAGAATGAAAAAGTTGCCGGAATTATATTAGACCTGCGTGGCAATGGTGGCGGATCTTTGTATGATGTAGTTCAGATGGCTGGCCTGTTTATTGAAGATGGCCCGATCTGCCAGGTTAAAGGACGTGATGAAAAAGCAAATGTGCTACGCGACAGGGACAAGTCAGTTCAATATGACGGGCCCTTTGCTGTTATGGTTGATGAAACCAGCGCATCTGCTTCTGAGATCTTTGCAGCAGCTATTCAGGATTATAAAAGAGGCATTGTTATTGGCAGCACATCTACCTATGGCAAAGGAACTGTTCAAAGAAATATACCCCTAAACCCGGAAAGCGAAAATACACTCCTGTCTTCTAAAAAAACTGACGACCTGGGGACTGTAAAGCTTACACTGCAGAAATTTTACAGGATCAATGGTGATGCTACCCAGCTTAAAGGTGTAACTCCCGACATTGTTTTACCAGACAGGCTTGAACACCTCAAATTCAGGGAAAAAGACAACCCGAATTCACTTAAATGGGATGAAATTGCAAAAACTGACTATAAAACCTGGACCAGCAATATTAGTGCCCCTGCTATTGTAAACAGTGCTATCAATGATGTAAACCAAAGCACTACTTTCAATAAAATTAAGGCAAATGTTCAGTGGTTAGAAAAATCCAACGACAAAGAATATTCACTCAACATCAGCAAATACAAGGAAGAACAGAAAAAACTAAAAGAAGTATATAAAGAAATTGAAACCCTGTATAAATTAAGCCGCCCAATGGCAATTTCAAATCCTGCAATAGATAGCATTGCTATCAGCAGTGACAAAGATAAGATGGAGAAAAATAAACAATGGCTTAAAGTGCGGAGCGATGATATTTATATAGATGAGTCAGTTAAAGTTATGAACAAGATGATCACGCAAAACAATATGGCAAAAACAAATTAAGTAACCCCTGTCAATATATAGAAGCAGCACAATATTGTGCTGCTTTTTTTTGTCATTCCGAACGCAGCGTTTTCTTTACTGTCATTCCGAACGAAGTGAGGAATCTACCCAACTAAAAAACCATCCCCCTCAACGGATCAAACCAATATCTCATCCCGAAATCATTCTTCCGGGAATCTCTTATAAAACCACCCAATAAAATTTGAACCAAAATATAGTTCACATCGGTATAAACCTTAATTTGCCAACCTATTAAGTTATACAGCATGAAGCAAATCAATTTCAAAGTTCTATTGCCACATATTATAGCAATAGCCGTGTTTTTACTGGTTACCGTTATTTTCTGCAAACCTGCCCTGGAATCAGGTGTTGTGATGAAACAAAATGACGTTGCCGGCTGGCAGGGAATGAGCCAGCAGAGTTTTGAATATAAAGAAAAAAACGGCCATTTTCCGCTTTGGTTAACCAGTATGTTCAGCGGTATGCCTGCTTACCAGGTTGCCATGGAAGGTGCCTGGACGCCATTAGGCATTGTTGACAAAGCCATTCAACTCTGGCTGCCTCAACCTATGAATTTTTTCTACCTGGCATGTATCGCTTTTTACTTTCTTTGTATATGCCTGCGTATAAAACCTTATGCAGCCATTATTGGGGCATTGGGTTTTGCATTTTGCAGTTTCTCTCCTATTATTATCACAGCGGGCCACAATACCCAGATGCTGGCATTGGCCTATGCACCAGCTGTTATAGGAGCAGTTATCCTGATATTTGATAAAAAATATTTTGCAGGTTTTACACTCACTGCACTATTTACTGCTCTACAGATTGCACAGGGGCACCAGCAGATCAGTTACTACCTGTTCCTTGTTTTATGCATCATGACCATTTCTTACCTGGTTTATTTTACCAGGGAAAAACAAATTCCCCATATTGCCAAAAGCCTGGGTTTACTATTAATTGCAGGGATCATTGGTTTGGCTGTAAACGCCCTTATATTAATGACTGCCTATGATTACGCCAAAGAATCTAAACGCGGCGGACAACTGGTGATTGATAAAACAGAAAACAAGAATGATAAAATAGACGGTGGGAAAACAAAGGGCCTGAGCAAGGATTATGCATTCATGTGGAGTTATGGTAAAGCTGAAACCATGAGTTTAATGTTTCCCGGTGTTAATGGCTATGGGTTACATATTGCCGAAAGGGATGGCGAACAATATATTTTTCCAAAGCTTGATGAAAAATCAAATGTCACAAAATTCTTCATTGAAAAATTCAATGCGCCGGAAGACCAGGCTGCCAGTTATGCCATGCAGCAAAGTGGTTCTATATATTGGGGTAAACAACCAGGTACAAACGGCCCAATATACCTGGGCGCTGTGATCTGCTTCTTGTTTATTATCGGAATGTTTTATTTAGATGGAAAACACAAATGGTGGATATTGGCAGCCTGCATCCTGGCTATATTGCTATCATGGGGCAAAAACCTGCCAGGATTCAATTATTTCATGTTTGACTACCTGCCGCTCTATAATAAATTCAGGGTGCCTACCATGACACTGGTAATACCGCAACTACTCTTTCCCGTTATTGCAGCACTTGTGATCAACAAATTAATAGATAACAACGATGCGAGTAGCTGGAAAAAAATAAAAATGGGATTAATAGCAACTGCCGTTGTTTTTGCAGGAGTAATCCTGTTTTATTTAGGCAGTGATTTCAGTAACGAAAACAAAGAACGTACCGTAAAATTCAACCAGGTATACAACGAAACGGATCCGGCCATTGAATCAAAAATCGCTGAGTTGAATGCAACCATGCGGCCGGCTGCAGATAACCAAATGTATGAAGGCATGATCGCTAACCTTAAAGGGAACCCCAATGCACAAAAAGATGCCCGTGATTTTGTAAGTGCTATCCGTAAAGACAGGGCATCCCTGCTTATGGGTGATATTACCCGGTCTTTGATATTTGTTTTGATAGCCGGTATATTTATTGCGCTGTAT
>JAGPDJ010000092.1 GCA_018057635.1 Ferruginibacter sp.
GGATAAGTATAAACATCAGCAGTTTTACAATTTTTAGTAATTGGTTTTATTTCAGAATAGTCAAACATCCCGTCTTTATCAATCATTTTTAAGCGATAAAATAACCTTTCATTATCTGTATATGAATTCTTGTCTGTAAAAGTATAATCTGTTTTACTATTGCTGTTACCCTTAGCTGTTATAGTACCTGCTAATTGCCAGATACTGTTCAATGATTTTGCATATTCAATTTCAAAACGATCACTGTTTAATTCTGTTTCAGTTTTCCATGTTAAAACCGGATGGCAATTAAACAATGCAGCATTAAATTCTGTTAGGTTTACCGGTATGGGATTATATACCTGTACGGTTGAGGAAGAACTGTTATCTCCAGGTACATCACCTGCTGTAGCCGGGCCAGAAGCAGAACCGGGAGCCACTCCATTTGAGAATAACAGGTTACCCGAAACAGTCTGGGGGCCACCGATTGTATTACCTTGTATGGCAATCAAAATATCACGTGAAGTGCTTGGAGGAATCTGGTCTGTACCATTAGAAACCCTGATTACACCTGAAGCATTCGTTATAATAGACCAACCAGCAGGCAATACGTGTCCTGTTGCCGGAATACTTACTATAGAAACAGGAACGCTTAACTGGGGCCTTAACTTATAGCTGGGCACTGATGTTATAGTACTTGTATTAGCAATAGTTATTTGAACAAAAACTGTTCCGCCAATATTCACATACCCTGAATTTAGTGTAAGTACATTTATTGATACATTCTGTGCTGCTGTAAATGTAGAATAGAATAAACTTAATACAAGCAATAATATAGAAACTGGAGCTTTCATTTGTAAAATATAAATTATAACTAGAATTGTTTTAGTTTGCTTTAATCTTTTTTTACAACTTCACAGGTAGTAGCGGATGAATTATCTGCTGCATTATCTCCAGTGGTAGCGGGTCCTGAAGCACTGCCCGGAAACACTCCATTGGAGAATAAAACATTACCAGAGATGGTTAACGGTCCTCCTTTGTTGATTCCGGTAAATGCAATTAAAAGCGTGCGGCTATCATGTGGCTGAATCTGGTCAGTTCCATTGGAAAGTCTGATAACTCCTTCCGAATTTGAAATAATACTCCATCCTTTGGGTAAAATATGCCCGGTATCAGAAATATTTACCAGTGAAACCGGAAAACTTATTTGCGGCCTTATTTTATAAACCGGAACTGCAGTTGTGGAACTTGTATTATTTATAGAAATTTCTACTAGCCCTGTTTCACCCAGTCGTAATATGCCGGCATTTTTTGTAAGCACATTAATGAGTATGTTTTGAGAAGAAGCATAATTGTAAATGAAAAGGAAAAAAAAAGTCAGTATGGTCAATTTAAATGCTTTCATTTTTTTTATTTGTTGCAGTATTCTTTAAATACTGTGCAATTAAAAATTTAATTGAGAAAGCGAAATTATACCTTCTACATTCTATTAATTCACTCACACTATTACCTAATCATTATTAAAATGTTACCTAAAATTATATAGAGCATTCTGTAAATAAGATAATGTTTGCATAATGATTCCTTAACGTGTATAATAAGTATTACTGGTTTCTTTGCAAAAATGAAATCGATGAAAAAAGTGTTACTTCTGTGCGTGCTGATATTTGCATATATATGTGGCTTTGCGCAAACAGCAAAAATATCAGGAAAAGTGATCAATGCAGGATCAGGCCAGGTGCTGTCTGGGGCTAATATTTTTCTGGTTGAAAAAACCACTGCAACAACTACTGATATAAACGGGAATTTTGTTTTTTCGAAACTTGCTGCAGGTACTTATTCAATAAAATGCAGTTATGTTGGTTACCTGGAAAAAATAATTGATGAAATAACAATTAAGGATAATGAAAATTTTTCTATAAATATTTCTTTGGAAGAGAAGAAAGCAACTCAAAGTGAAGTGGTGATTACCTCCACCAGGACAAGGGCAGCAAAAGAATCTGTAGCCTCTTTACTGGTTGCACAAAAAAACAGCGCAAGTGTAAGTGATGGAATTTCTGCAGAATCCATTAAAAAAACACCCGATAGAAGTACCAGTGATGTATTAAAGAGAGTAAGTGGAGCCAGTATACAAGATGACCGGTTCGCCATTATACGCGGGTTGAACGACAGATACAATGCTGCATTCATAAATGGTGCGCCCCTACCCAGTACCGAGAGTGACAGAAAAGCTTTTGCCTTCGATATTTTTCCTTCTGCCATCCTGGATAACCTGGTTATTTATAAAACCGCTACACCAGACAGAAGCGGGGAATTTGCGGGCGGTATTATTGATATCAGTACAAAATCAATTCCACAACAAAGTTTCTTATCCATCTCTTTCGGTGTTGGATACAACAGTGCTATTACAGGGAAAGACCGTTTTTATTCAGAAAATAAAGGAAACAAAGATTTTTTGGGTATTGATGATGGAACCAGAGGTATCCCTTCAGGATTGCCATCACAGTTTAAAGGATTGACATTTGCACAAAAGGGTGAACTCGCAAAGCAGTTCAACACTTACAAATGGGGAATAAAGCAAGGCAATACAAGCCCCAATTATAATTTCCAGATTGCCAAAGGTTTTAATATTGAAAGAAAGGGAAAAGAATTCCTGGGAGCGCTGTTATCAGTTAATTACAACAGGAATTATACATTCCTGGAGGGTGAGCGAAATACTTTTGATTATGATATAGATCCAAATGTTGAGCTTGCACAAAGAGGAAGATTCATAGATTCAATTTACAATGAAGAAACAGTGCTTGCTTTATTGGCAAATATTTCTGTAAAATTAAATAACCGCAATAATATTAGCTGGAAAAATAACTTTAGCATTAATACCGATAACCGTATCATAAAGCGAATTGGAGCACCAGATTACACTACCGATTCTTTTTATATTTCTAAAGATATTGTGCGTTGGTATACTTCTAACCAGATATTCTCTTCGCAGCTTGCCGGCGAACACCAGGTTGGCCCGATTAAAACAAAAATAAACTGGCTGGGTTCTTATAGCAAAGTTCAAAGGGAAATTCCCAATCTTTCCCGTACATCATATATTGGATACCAGCCCGATTTACAGGCTTTTATTCCTAATGGCCAGTTAAACCAGATATATGGATCGGGCACCATGCTTTTTGCAAATACAGATGAAGATATTAAAAGTATTAAAGTTGATATTACCCAATCTTATAAGTTCCTGAAAAGTTCACAGAATTCTGTAAAAATAGGAGCCGGTTACCAAAAACGTAAAAGAGATTTTACTACACGGCTATTTGGGTTTTCTCCTTATAACAATGGGGGAGTATCATTTGACTATTCATTATTATCGCTACCGGAAGAACGTATTTTTTTACCTGAAAATTTAGGTGTGATGGCGAATGGTAATGGTGGATTTTTAGTGAATGAGGGAACCATTTCAAATTCCAATTACAATGCATCATCAGAATTGGTGCATGGCTATATTATGGGTGACCAGCGTTTCTTTAAAAAATTCAGGCTCATATTTGGTGCAAGAATTGAACAGTTTAAACAGAAATTAAATACAATTAATGACAGCCTTTCCACAGACCCGCCTATAAACTTAAACACAACGGTGACAGATTTTTTACCTTCTGTAAATTTTGTATATGCTGTTACGCCTAAAATGAATATAAGATTGTCTTATTCTCAAACAGTAAACAGGCCCGAATTCAGGGAACTTGCACCCTACCTGTTTTTTGATTATGTATCACAATATACTTTTGAGGGCCTTGATAGTTTACAAAGGGCAACAATAAAAAATTATGATTTCCGGTATGAATTTTATCCGGGGAAAGCACAAATATTTTCTGTTTCTGCTTTTTACAAGGAATTTGAGAATCCAATTGAAATTGTATCAATACCTGGTGCATCTAATAACCAGGCTATTTACTCAAATGCCAAATCTGCTGAAGTATATGGAGTGGAGGCAGAATTCCGTACATTAATTTCTACATTAATAGGCATCAAAAGAGAAGGTTCTTTTTTAAGCAAATTCACTTTGTCTGCAAATGCCGCATTGGTAAAATCAAAATTAAAATTAGGTAGGGTTGGCTTTTTTGACCTTTCTCAACAAGTTACTGATCGTGCCCTGCAGGGCCAGTCTCCCTATCTCATAAACGGCAGCCTGGGATTCAATGATGAGAAATTAGGCATTTCTGCAACTGTATCTGTTAACAGGGTTGGCGACAGGATATACATAGCAGGGATTAAAGACCAGAGTGCCGACATCTATGAAAAAGCAAGAACTGTTCTTGATTTCCAGGTATCAAAACTGATCTTAAAAAATAAACTTGAACTAAAACTAACAGGAAGGGATATACTAGCTCAGAATATTAGTTTCTATTCAGATTATGATCTGAGTAAATCATACACTGCCAGGGATAAATATTTTTCATCGTATAAAGCACCAAAGATTTTTAGCTTTAGTGCCAGTTATAAATTCTGACGAACTGTGTAAGTTTTAAATAAGTGATATTTTATTTTGAAAGCATTAAAGCACATGTTTCTTATAAAATAATGTTAACAATTTGATGCCTTTTTGGTAACACGTTGGAAAAGTATTTGTGATAGGTTTGTATTCAAAATTAATATAAGTGCTTTTTTAAATTCAATATCCCGGATGAATTGCTTCCTGCAATGATTAAATCTTAACTAAAATTTTATTCACCTGATACGGGTGCCATCATATCATTTAAAAAATGGTAAACAGTAATCTTATGTCTTTAAGTATTCATTCACTGTAAAATAATTAATACTGGTAATAAAAATATTATAAACTAAAACCTATTCCAAGAATGAAAAAAAACCAAAAAAAGTAAAACAAACGGGTTAGTACAAAAAAATCAACAATCAACAGTACACAAAAACATTTAACAAAAAAAATCAACAATGAAAAAGAAATTACTTGCAATTTTACCATTATTACTTTCGGTAATAATGACGAAGGCTCAGGATGTAACTACTTATCGTGGTGCATTTGCTCCGGCTCCAGAACGCCAGTGGACAGAATCATGGACAAACTGGGATCCTAAAAATACTGTTTACCCTGTAACGAATGTTAACGTATCAGGTTCAATCTCTGCAAACACTACCTGGACCAGTAACAATGTTTATTTATTACAAGGCCTCGTTTATGTAGATTCTTTGGTTACCCTTACTATTCAGCCGGGAACTATTATCCGTGGTACAACCGGTACCAATGCATCATTAATAATACGTAGAGGTGCAAAATTGATGGCAGAAGGTACTGTATGTAATCCTATTGTATTTACCTCTAACGAAGCTGCTGGTAACAGAACTTCCGGAGATTGGGGTGGTGTAATTCTTTTGGGCAAAGCCAAACACAATCTTGGAACAAATAACGTTATTGAAGGATTGTCTACTGCTGAATCACGCAACTACCATGGCGGAACAGATGACAATGATAATTCAGGTGTTTTAAAATATGTTCGTATTGAATTTAGCGGATATATTTTTTCTGCTAATAACGAAATCAATAGTTTAACCATGGGTTCAGTTGGAAGGGGTACAACAATTGATTATGTGCAAACTTCATACGGACTAGATGACTCTTTTGAGTGGTTTGGCGGATCAGTAAATTGTAAACACCTGGTAGCATACAGAGGCCTGGATGATGATTTTGATACTGATAATGGCTATAGCGGTATAGTACAGTATGCACTTGGTATCAAAGATCCTGCGCTTTCTGATGTTTCAAATTCTTCTGGTTTTGAATCTGATAACGACAACCCGGGTACTGCAGAAACACGTTACCCAAAAACATCTGTTAAATTTTACAATGTAACGCAAATAGGTGCATTCAGGTGCGCAAGTAATGCAAATGCAAGCGGTGTAGTTCCAACATCTGTCTTACACAGAAGAGGAGCCCGTTTAAGGAGAAACTCTGATATTAATATTTTTAACAGCATTTTGATGAATAACTGGAGGGGACTTTTCCTTGATGGTACGTTGGCTCTGAATAACACAGACCAGGATTCATTAAGGTTCAGGAACAATATTATTGCAGGAGATTTCACTACAACATGGACAGGCCCAACTTATGGCGGTACAAAGTCATTGGCTGCTGAAGATGCGGGTACCCGTACACGTTTGTTTAATGTAAATTACAGCAATGATTCAGTTAATACCTGTAGCCTGCTGGTTAATGCATGGGATTTCCTTAATCCTGATTTCAGGCCAAATACTGCCGGTGCTGGTGCTCTTGTAACTGATCCTACCAATTTAACTGTGGGTGCAGATCTTACTACTTATATAGATATTGACAATACCCAGTTTACTCCTTCACAGGCTTATGATTTTATCGCCAACGTATTTGAAAATGGTGGTGGTGCAACAAGTGGTATTATTACAGTAATTATTGCCAAACCTTCAGGTTGGGATATCACTGTACCAGGTTTAACCCTTACAAGTGTTAACCAGTCTGGTACAAATGGTACTTCAAATGTTTTTGGTGGCACATCTAACAATAATGGCGATTGGTTTTTCCGCCAGGATGCCGGTAACGTATATGCTACTTCAAAAGCCGGTGTTGTTATCTCAAAAAGTGGTTTAGCTTCTTTAGGTTTTATTGCAACACGCAAAGTATCAACCAGTACAGGTACTAACCAAAACCTGGGTATAACTATTGGAACAGGCAGTGGTGGCGATAATTCAGATGGCAATAACAATGCCTTACTTAATTTAAGCACATCAAACTAATTAAATCACTGATAAATAGATAAAAATGAAACAATTCAAATCAATCATTCTGTTCTTTGCGCTGGCATTTGCTTTCATTAGCGCTGGGGCACAGAATGTATCCATTAACGTGTTAACACAGAATTCGGGCCAGGTAAATATAGGCGGAACTGTGTTTGTACAAATAACTATTGCTAATACGAGCACAGTAACGTCAGTGCCTAACTATAAGTTAAGGCCACAATTAAGTGTTCCTGTATCTATTGTTAGCATTCCGGCAACTGGGCACATTTTGCCAGCCGGTTGGTCAATTATATCTAATGCTTCCGGTGTAATCAGGGTTTCTAATGGTACAGACCAGATTCCTCCAAGCACTTCACGTGACATTTTCATTGCCATCCAGGGAAATACCCTTGGTGGACCTCAAACTGTTTCGGGTAACCTGTTATTTTCCAATGGTGTTGCTCCCGGTTCTGCATCAGGACCAGCAACTTCCGGTGATCAGCCAGGAGATAACAGCTCATCATCAACTGTTGAAGTAATTCAGGGGCCAGCATGTTCAATTGCCGTTTCAGCTTCTGCAGGAACCATTGCATGTAATGGCGGAACAACTACACTTACAGCAACTGCAACAGGTGCTTCTGGTTCAGTTGAATACAGTTTGAACGGTGGTGCTTTCCAACCAGGAAACACATTCACAGTTAATGCAGCAGGTTCACCTTATACCGTTACTGCAAGAGAAGTAGCTACTCCGGCTTGTACAGCAACTTCTGCTGCTGTTACCGTTTCAGAACCATCAGCAATTTCAGCATCGGCATCAGCCGGTTCAATTGCTTGCAATGGCGGAACAACTACACTAACGGTTACCGCTACAGGCGGAACAGGTTCTTTACAATACAGTCTGAGTGGCGGTGCATTCCAGGGCGGCAATACATTTACTGTAAATGCAGCCGGATCACCTTATATTGTTACTGTTCAGGATGCTAATAATTGTACTGTAACAACATCTGCTATTACAGTTTCAGAACCACTAGCATTATCTGCAACCGCAACTTCAACTCCTGTAACAACAACAGGTGGTTCAGATGGAACAGCAACTGCACTCCCAGTTGGAGGAACTTCACCATATTCTTATTTGTGGACTCCTGGTAACCAAACTACCATTACTGCTACAGGTTTAATGGCAGGTAATTATTCAGTATTGGTTACTGACTTTAACGGTTGTACCGCAACAGCAAATACAACGGTAGGTTCACCAGCATGTACAATAGCTG
>JAGPDJ010000093.1 GCA_018057635.1 Ferruginibacter sp.
TGAATGGGGCGTTGGTATGCGTATCCTGGACAGTGTATTGCCGTTACCCAAACAAATGATGCTTGGCGCCATAAAAGATGAAAGCATCATTTATAAATACGGGCAGGTAGTTGCCAAACAATGTAAAAGAATGGGTATTCATGTTAATTATGCACCCGTTGTAGATATTAATAACAATCCAAACAATCCGGTTATAAATGACAGAAGTTTTGGAGAAGATAAATACAAAGTTGCCAGGTTTGGTATTCAGTATATGAAAGGCATGCAGGATATGGGTGTGATGGCATGTGCCAAACATTTCCCGGGGCATGGTGATGTGGGTGTTGATTCACATTACGACCTGCCAGTGATCAATAAAACAAAAGAGCAACTCGATTCATTGGAACTCTATCCATTCAGGCAGATCTTTGATGCCGGCATTGGCAGTGCCATGATCGCACATTTATTTATACCTGTCATTGATAACCGTCCAAACAGGGCCACTTCATTATCAAAAGCAAATGTAACCGATCTCCTTCGCCATGAATTGAATTTCCAGGGACTCACATTTACAGATGCACTGGAAATGCAGGGTGTGAAAAAATTTTTTCCAAACAGTGAATCATCTGTTGAGTCACTGATAGCCGGAAATGACATGCTATGTCTGCCCGATAGTGTTCCGGAATCAATCAGGAAGATCAAAGAAGCAATAGATTCCAATAAGTTAAGCTGGGATGATATAAATATTCATTGCAGGAAAGTGCTCATCGCAAAATATAAATATGGCCTTAATAAACTTACCCCGGTTATTATTGAAAACATAGCAACTGATCTTAACAGCGAAATTCAGGCTATAACAAAAACCATTGCAGAAAATGCCATCACGTTGTTATCAAAAAGCAACAATGATTTCTTTCCGCTTGAAATACCTGTAACTGATAACTCAGGCAATATTGCATACCTGGCTGTAGGCATTAACAGCGACAATACCATTACCAAACGCATGCGTAACGAATACAATGCGGCTGTATTCTATTATGACAATAACAATAAAGACGTAAATGCTATAAAAAAACTGTACGACAGCATTGCGTTGAGTTATAAAAAAATAGTGATCGGTATACATAATATGTCGAGAAGCAATGCATTAAATTTTGGATTGAGTACCCAGGCTATTAGTTTGATTAATGAACTGGAACAAAAAACTAATGCTATAATTTTCATTTTCGGGAATGCTTATTCTGTTAAAAACTTTTGTAATGCCCGCAACCTGGTTCTGTGTTATGAAGACAATGCGGTAATACAAAATGCCGCAGCAGATATGCTTAAAGGAACAATTCCCTACAAAGGTGTATTGCCGGTAACAGTATGTGAAAATTTTAAATTCGGTTTTGGACTAACAGCTAAGCATAGTTGCATACCTTACAACAATCCAAACCAGGCAGGAATAAACCCAATGATGGTTTGCCGTATAGATTCCATAGCAGAAGATGCCATTGCAAGGAAAGCAATGCCGGGCTGTGTAGTACTTGTTGCAAAAGATGGCGGTATTGTATTTGAGAAAGCTTATGGAAATTATGCTAATAACTCAACCGATGCTGTTTCAATAGAATCAGTTTATGATGTGGCATCTGTCACAAAAATCTGCGCCACTACGATTTCCGTTATGAAATTATATGACGAAGGAAAAATTGACCTTTCCAGGAAACTGGTTGATTACCTGCCTTCTGTAAAAGGAACAAACAAAGAATTTCTGACCATAGAGAAACTCCTGCTTCACCAGGCCGGCTTGGTTCCCTTTATTCCCTTTTATAAAGAAACCCTGGATTCAGCGGGCAATCCACTGAATACATTATACCGTGAAGAATGGAATGACTCCTTTTCAATTCGTGTTGCTGAAAAATTATTCATCCGCAATGACTGGAAAGACACGATTTTTAAACGCATCCTGGAAAGTCCGGTAAATAATGGAGGGAAATACGTTTACAGCGACAATGATTTTATTTTTTTAGGAATGGTTATTGAAAAGATCACCGGCATGCCACTGGACGAATATGTAAAAATGAAATTTTACAAACCGCTTTCTTTGGGATCAACCGGATTTTTACCAAAAAAAAATATCGCTAAAAAAAGAATCGTTCCAACAGAAGATGAAACTATTTTTCGCCACCAGCTTTTACAGGGAGATGTACACGATCCGGGTGCAGCAATGCTTGGCGGTATAGCAGGTCACGCCGGGCTTTTCAGCAATGTGTATGATGTTGCTGTAATCATGCAAATGCTGCTGAACGGCGGAACGCTGAATGGCAAAAGGTACTTACATAAAGAAACTGTTGATTTTTTTACCAGTTATCAAAGCAAAACAAGCCGCAGGGGTTATGGATTTGACAAGCCTGAAAAAGACAATGCTACCCGGCCTGAACCTTACCCAGCAAAAGCTGCATCTTCAAAAACATTCGGTCACCTGGGCTTTACCGGTACCTGTGCATGGGCTGATCCCGATAAAAACCTTGTATTCGTTTTTTTAAGCAACAGGGTTAATCCAGCTGTCAATGATATTTTCTCTAAATTAAATATCCGTACAAAGATCTATGAAACGATCTATCAGTCACTGCCTAAAAAATATTTCTAAAATATAAAAAATAGCTTATTCAGAAATCATACTCATTAAAAGTTCATTTTACAATGAAACATACATTAATCGTATTGTCAATACTTTTCTTTTCATTTAATAAAATATCAGCACAAACAAATACCGACACGATTCGTCCGCTTTCAATTGGTGATACAAGAGTATTAAAATCTGTTATTTTAGGTGAAAACAGGATACTAAATATTTGTTTGCCCTATAACTATGATAAACAAATTGCTTACCCGGTAATTTATTTATTAGATGGATCTGTGAATGAAGATATTATTCATATTACAGGATTGGTACAATTCTTCAATTTGATGTTTCAAATGCCCGACTTCATTGTTGTAGGCATTGCCAATGTAGACAGGAAGCGGGATTTTACATTTCCTACTGTTTTAAAATACCTGAAAGAAAAATATCCAACAACTGGAGGTTCAGCAAAATTTATTGATTTTATTGAGAAAGAGCTTCAACCTTTTATTCAGTTTAATTATAAAACAACAGAAACAAAATATATTATAGGACAATCTTTAGGCGGATTACTGGCCAGTGAAATTTTACTGAAAAAACCATTCCTTTTCACACATTATTTTATAATTAGTCCAAGCTTATGGTGGAATAATGAGTCATTGCTTGATGAAGCAAAAGAAATCCTCAGCCGGCAATCAGACAATAACCTGTATGTTTATATTTCTGTTGGAGCTGAAGGGAAATTAATGGAATACGGTGCTGAGAAACTGGCAAAGGCATTAAATAAATCAAAGAAGAAAAATCTTACAGTAGATTTTCTGCCTTTACCAAAAGAAAACCATGCAACTATACTTCATAACAGCATGTATGAAGCATTTAAAATTCAATTTCCATACAAAGAACAATAGAAATATTTGAAACACTTTTATACTTGCTTGTATCAAAGGTTTTCAAATACTATTTTAAAAAAAAAAGATTTCTTCAATAACAGGAATATATAATGATTGATCCAGGGCAAATATCAATAAGTGATTTCACTTACCATTTACCGGAAGAAAAGATTGCATTGTTCCCTTCCATGGAAAGAGACACTTCCAGGCTGCTTATTTACAAAAACGGTCTCATAGCTGAAGACAGGTATAGTAATATTGCAGACCATATAACAACCGGAAGTTTGCTTGTATTTAACAACAGCAAAGTAATTAATGCAAGGATCAGGTTTAAAAAAAGCAGTGGCGGGTTAATTGAAATTTTTTGCCTGGAACCTGCTGAATCAAATAATGAATACAGTACAGTAATGCAAAAAACCGGTAGTTCCTGCTGGAAATGCTTTGTTGGTGGTGCTGCTAAATGGAAGGAAGGAAATCTTCAAAAAAAAATGATCATCAATGGCAATGAAATTGTATTAACAGCTACTTTAAAAGATAAATTATCTGATGCGTATATAATAGAATTTTCCTGGGTGCCGGGCCATTACAGTTTTGCCGAAATCATTGAACATGCAGGGGACATTCCCCTTCCGCCATATATAAAAAGGAATACAGATGTAAATGATGCCAATCGTTACCAGACCATTTATGCCAGGCATGAAGGTTCTGTGGCAGCGCCTACTGCAGGACTGCATTTTTCAGAAAATGTTTTCAAAAAATTAAAAGAAAAAAATATTGAACACGAACTCGTTACACTTCATGTTGGTGCAGGCACATTTAAACCTGTAAAAGCATTAACCATGCAGGAACACGAAATGCACGCGGAATGGCTGGATGTGCGTATCGGATCAATTAAAAAAATACTGGAAAATAATGCTACTGTAATAGCAGTCGGCACAACTTCCCTGCGCACCATTGAAACTTTATACTGGCTGGGGGTAAAGACATTCCTGAATCCCGAAACCGACAAGCCAGACCTTACACAATGGGAAGTATACAGCCCTTCTTTACTAAACAGCAATATCCCTGTTGAAAAAGCATTGCAATCGCTTATTAACTGGATGGAAGAAAGAAACCTGCAGCACATCTTTACACAAACACAATTGCTGATTACTCCCGGATATAAGTTCAGGATTGCAAAAGCACTAATTACAAACTTTCATCAGCCACAATCAACACTTTTATTATTGGTTGCAGCTGCTATTGGCGATGACTGGAGAAAAATCTACGATTACGCTTTAAATCATGATTTCAGGTTCCTGAGTTATGGAGACGGGAATTTATTATATATCAACAATACATAAGCCCGTTAAATAAGCATTAATTATACAGAAATTAAGGTTGAATGGTTACAGGTGTACCAACAGGTATATAACTGAAGAGGTCTTTCATTTCTGTGTATTTTACCGACACGCAGCCATCCGTCCAGTTATAAAAATTATCTACAGTCCATTCTTCCTGTGGCCTGGTTGCATGAATGGCAATGCCATTACCTATTCTTGCATTCCGGGGTATCAATCCCTTTGCTTTGCGTTCTTTAAATAACTGTTGATTTTCTTCATTAGGATAATCAAGCAGTAATTCCGGCCCCCATTTCGGGTGTATCTTTTTAAGCAGTACCTTGAATTTTCCGTTGGGAGTACGCTTATCTCCTTCCTTCATCTTATCTGAAAGGTCCTTGCTTCCGAATACAATTGGGTAAGTAGCATACCAGCCTTCGTCATCATACACTTTTAATTCATATTCACTCTTATCTACTATGATGTAAAAGGGGTTTTCATCTTTGGCATTTAATTCATTTGTATCCCTGTTGTCAGATGATACAAATGAAGTTATAACACCCAAAAGAAGCAAAACCGCAATTGAATATAGAAGACGGAATTTCATTGTAAAATATTTGTTGTTTTCATTCAAACGATATGCCACAGTATATTATTTCAGATTAAATTTAAACATTAACAATAAATAGTGAAACTACTTATTTCCCCGATCCAACGATTACAATATAAGGAGAAATTCTTTTACCAAAAATACCTATGAGGCTGTTTAGCAATTTTTTTACATATGCTGACAGTCCTTTTTCATATTCATTGTAAAACCCTGCGTAAATTTTACAGGTAAAACCCGCATCCCGGTAATAGGAATTATATGTTTGCAGAGACAGTATTCTCTCTGTCCAGCTGCCGTTTAACGGATTACAGGTATTGGCACCATCGCCTGGAACCGGCATTTCACCGGTTTGGCAGAATTTATCAATTGTCCTGTAAATATCTTCCTTATTCAACCCTCGTGTTGCTTTTGCCAGTTTATGAATATCATCTTCACTGATTTGTTTATGTTGATCCCTGATTATATTTTTCCTGATTGTAAGAAAGGGTTCCAACGGGCTCTCTCCAAACAATATGTGGTCGCCGGGATTGCCGCCTTTCAGTTCATCCTTTATTTGTATTTTCTTCAGCTCCCTTACCTTTAAATAATTAACAGGATTAGATGCTGTTGTAAAAACAGAAACAATGCCCGGGTTGATTTTTTGCAATTCAGATAAGAACAGCTCCAGGTCATAAATATGTTCTATCACATCTGTGCCGGTAATGGCATCCGGCTTTTCGTTTACAAAATAAGACTGCAGGGATTCAACTCCTCCTGCAATAAATCCGGCTGGAAATATGTTCATTTTCAAAGCAAGCTGGCGGGAAGCTTCTAAAAAATGTTCATCAATATCAGAAAGATAAACCTTTTTAAATCCGCAAAAAGCAGCAAACAAGCCTAACAGTCCATTTCCTGCGCCATAATCAACCAATGTGATTTTTGATGCGCTTTCTCCCGAATGAACAACAAGTTTTTGTAATACATCTGCATAGATGTGCAGGTAATATTTTTTATGAAGCAATAAATGCGAAAGGTATTTTCTGCAATACAATTCCGGAGAAATGTCATCAATAATAACTGTCTCCAGTTTCCGCTCAAAATCATTAATAAATAATGTAAAATCTCCGGAAGGCTGCATGTATTCGTTTATAATGAACAGCTAATTTAATAAAATTAAAACAGTGGCTGAATAAAAAAACCTCCGCAGGCTTTAAAACAAACGTTTTATTGCTTACGAAGGTTGCTGAGAGAGCATATGAAAAATTAAATTACCAGCTGCTGAACCTGATGCCGAAATTATACGGTCTCATATCCAGGCTGCGTTCAAAAATAGATTTTGGGCTATAACTACCATACAATTTAAGTGGTCCATATCCGATCTCTGCCACATAAGAGAACTTGAATTTTTCAAGATCGTAATCTCCTTTATTCTTTAGTTTACCGCGTTCATTGCTAACCTGTTTGTTTCGCTGGCTATAAAGATAGCCTGCACTTACACCGGCACTGAATATGAATGATTTTCGGTTATGCTTTGGCGTTGTAGAAAAATTCAACATCACGGGAACGGTTACATAATCTGCTGCCAGTTTGTTTTTGGAAAAGGCAATGGAATCCCTGAAAATAAATGTATTGTTTGTCTGCAATCCGCCGGAATAAGGAATTACCCCATTCTCTTTATAACTGATGGCTGACCGGTACCGGTAATTGTTTAATTCTACGCCAAGCCCGTATTTAAGGTTTACGTTTTTCTTTACCAGGTTTACCCGCTGCATAAAAAGCCAGATATTAACATTCACACTCTTACCTGATCTCAGTTTAAAATCATTTTTTGTAAATGAAGATCCGGGTTTGTCAACCAGGTAACCGCTTGCATTGGCTGCTGCATAGTTGGTCTGGTCATCATAGTTTGAGAAGCCAAGGTCTACGATCCACCAGTTTGTAGAAACTTTTGAAGCATGTTTACGGGCAGCATTCTTTTGGGCGGTTTCATTTCCCGAACTATCAAAATCAAACTTCTTTCCTTTCTTGATGATGATGATATTACCAATACGCATGGTATCGCTTTTTTTAGAAACTGTTGTGTCTGTCTGTGCTGATGCATTTAAACAAATAAATGCCGCTACCAGTAAAAGGTTGATTTTTTTCATTTGATTCATTTTTTAATTTTTAACCATGTTATGCCACAACAACTTTCCTGCAGATGATAAAATCATCATGGCTGTTTACTTCACATATAATTTTGGGATTGTTATTTTACTGCAAATTCAAACCCGGCTACTTTAACCCCATTGCCGGTATTGATATTGGTATTTCTTTCTATTACCCTTTTAACCTTTCGTAAAAGCCCGCCTACTTTTGAACGGTTTACGGTTTCTTCATTCATATAAAATATCTTGTTGCCGCTTTCTGTTTCCCCATCATTTAGAGCTGCTGTTTTTGCATAATTATCATTGGTTGACAACTCTGAATTATAGTCAATTAACGGCCTGGCTGGTGCTGATACTTTCTCTTTAACTGAAGATGCTGCCAGGTCGCCCGGCGCCTGGTTCTGATAAACTACCACAGCCCTCT
>JAGPDJ010000094.1 GCA_018057635.1 Ferruginibacter sp.
CACGTAGCTTTAAAATTAGTATTTATATATTTGCTTTATCTATAGTTGCCGTAATAAAAATTGAATTCTTAGTATTATCAAACCACGATAATAATATCAAGATGCTTTAAGTACCTGTAATGCTGCAAAAAAAAACCTCCTGCATGCAGAAGGTATATATAACTTTACTGTTATAGATTTATTGTTCTTCCGTTCCAAGTCCGGCTTTTAAATACTCACTGTTCAGTTTTGCTATATAAGAAACAGATATTCCTTTAGGGCATTCGGCTTCACAGGCATAAGTATTGGTACAGTTTCCAAAACCTTCTTTATCCATTTGTGCCACCATATTCAGTGCCCTTGATTCACGTTCCGGTGCTCCCTGGGGCAATAAAGACAATTGAGAAACTTTTGCTCCAACAAACAACATGGCGCTTCCGTTTTTACAGGTTGCCACACATGCGCCACAGCCTATGCATGCCGCTGCGTTAAAAGCTGCATCTGCATTTTTCTTATCAATGGGAAGATTATTGGCATCCTGTGCATTCCCGGTATCTACGCTGATATAACCACCGGCCTGTATGATCCTGTCAAATGCACTGCGGTCAACCACCAGGTCTTTAATTACAGGAAAAGCCTTGCTGCGCCACGGTTCTACTACAATGGTATCGCCATCTTTGAAAGCACGCATGTGTAACTGGCAGGTGGTATTCTTTTGCCATGGGCCATGAGCCTGTCCGTTTATATACATGCTGCATGCACCACATATTCCTTCCCTGCAATCGTGATCAAAAGCAATAGGATCCTTCCCTTCCCTGATCAAACCCTCATTCATAACATCAAACATTTCCAGGAAACTCATTTCAGATGAGATATCTTTTACCTGGTAAGTATCAAAATTCCCTTTACTCCTGCTGTTTTTCTGACGCCAGATCTTAAGCGTTAAATTCATGTTGTAATGTTCCATAAATCCAATTTGTCAATTTGATGATTTGGAAATTTGGAAATTAAGCTTGCGGAATATTGAATGGTTTTACATTTTCAAATATTCAAATCAGCTCATTTCCAAATTATTTATAACTTCTTTGTGTTGGTTTTACAATTTCAAAATTCAGTGGTTCTTTATGCAGTTCCCAATTCCCTTCTCCTTTTAATTCCCATGCTGATACGTAGCTGAAATTGATGTCATCCCTTTTTGCCTCGCCATCATCAGTCTGGCTTTCTTCCCTGAAATGCCCTCCGCAACTCTCATTCCTGTTTAGGGCGTCTATACACATCAATTCACCTAGTTCAATAAAATCGGCAACCCTGCCTGCTTTGTCGAGTTCAGGATTGAATTCGCTGATCTCGCCCGGTATTTTTACATCTTTCCAGAATTCTTCTTTCAATTGCCTGATTTCATCAATAGCTTGCTTTAATCCAGCTTCATTTCGTGCCATACCGCATTTATCCCACATGATCTTTCCCAGCCTTTTGTGAAAACTTTCTACAGTCTGTTTGCCTTTGATTCCCATCAGTTTGCTGATCCTGTCGCTCACAGCTTTTTCTGTTTCTGCAAATGCCGGATGTTCAGTAGGAATAGAAGCTGTACCAATATCGTCAGCCAGGTAATTACCCAATGTATATGGTATAACAAAGTAACCGTCTGCCAGGCCCTGCATCAAAGCAGAAGCTCCCAGCCTGTTGGCACCGTGATCGCTGAAATTAGCTTCCCCTAATGCATATAAACCTGGCACAGTAGTCTGCAGTTCATAATCTACCCACAATCCACCCATGGTATAATGCACTGCCGGGTAAATACGCATGGGCATCTCGTAAGGATTTTCACCTGTTATCTTTTCATACATTTCAAACAGGTTGCCATATTTTTCTTCTACTACTTTTTTCCCAAGGCTGTAAATGGTATTATCATCAGCAGATTCCAGTCCGGTTTTACCTGCTTCAATTTTTCCGTAACGGATGATGGCGTCTTTAAAATCGAGGTAAACAGCCATTTTTGTGGTTCCTACACCATACCCTTCATCGCATCTTTCTTTTGCTGCACGGGAAGCCACATCTCGCGGCACCAGGTTTCCGAAAGCCGGGTACCTTCTTTCCAGGTAATAATCCCTTTCTGCTTCAGGAATGTCTACCGCTTTCCTTGTTTCTCCCTGCTTTTTGGGTACCCATATCCTGCCATCATTACGAAGGCTCTCACTCATTAACGTTAGTTTACTCTGGTGGTCGCCGCTTACCGGTATACAAGTTGGGTGTATCTGGGTAAAGCATGGATTTCCAAAATAAGCGCCTTTTTTATGTGCTTTCCAGGCTGCTGTAACATTACTGCCCATGGCATTGGTGCTGAGGTAAAAAACATTTCCGTAACCACCAGTGCATAACAGTACCGCATGTCCGAAATGCCTTTCCAGTTTTCCGTCTACCAGGTCACGGGCAATGATGCCCCTTGCCTTTCCGTCTACCATCACTACGTCAAGCATTTCATGACGGGAATACATTTTTACGTTTCCCAATGCAACCTGTCTTTCCAAAGCGCTGTAAGCACCTAATAGTAATTGCTGCCCGGTTTGGCCTGCAGCATAAAATGTTCTCTGCACCTGTGTTCCACCAAAAGAACGGTTGCTTAACAAACCGCCATATTCTCTCGCAAAGGGAACACCCTGTGCCACACACTGATCAATAATTGCGGAACTAACTTCTGCCAACCTGTGTACATTGCCTTCACGTGCCCGGTAATCGCCTCCTTTAACAGTATCATAAAACAACCGGAAAACAGAATCTCCGTCGTTTTGGTAATTTTTGGCAGCATTGATTCCACCCTGTGCTGCTATACTATGCGCCCGGCGTGGACTATCCTGGAAACAAAAAGCCTTCACCTTATACCCCATTTCACCCAGGGATGCAGCAGCTGAAGCACCGGCCAGGCCTGTTCCCACAACGATCACTTCCAGTTTGCGTTTATTGGCCGGGTTTACCAATTTTACATGCCCTTTATAATCATTCCACTTATCTTTCATTTCGCCCGGTGGAATTTTTGCATCTAAAGCCATATTGGTTGATTGGTTTATAGTTGATGGTTTACTTGTTTGTTGGTTTATTCGTTTACTTGTGGTTAACCTCTTTATTTTAGTCGATCCAATTTAAGTACATGGCAACAGGCATCAGGGCAAAAAGCAGGCATATAATGACTGTATAGCCTATGCCGATCAATTTAATGAGCGGTGTATACCTTTTGTGGTTGATCCCAAAAGTCTGGAATGCACTCTGGAACCCATGAACCAGGTGCCAGAATAAAGCAACTAACCCTACCAGGTACAATACTACTACCCACCATTGGCTGAATACTTCTTGCATTTCTTCGTACAGGTTGTGAGGCTGGTCGCCGCCATACAAAGCCACTTTTGTACCCACATAAAAATGAGAAAGGTGCATGATGAGGAACAACAATAACAAAGTGCCAAGGATGCCCATTGAGCGGCTGTACCAGGTACTGTTCTTTGATGGATTATTCTGGTAATATCCAACAGGACGTGCATTTTTATTCTGATTCCACAACATTAAACCCTGCACAATATGGGCTATCAAACCTGCAAAAAGGCCTATCTCCACAAATCGCATGATCCAGTTATGGCTCATAAATCGGGCCACTGCATTAAAAGTTTCTCCGTTGTCATTAAGAAAAATGCAGGAATTAATCCCTGCATGTACAATTAAAAAAGTTATCAGAAAAAGACCGGTTAGGGCCATCGTGAATTTTTTACCAATAGAGGAAGTAAAAAAATGTTTCCAGGTCATATAGCGATAGTTGTAAAATAAATGGTGGTACAAAAATAAGCTGTATAAACTTAAAAAAAGAACTTATTGAAAGTTTTTGTTGTCTAAAGGCATCAACATTAAACATTTATAGTGTCAGTCAAGCCTTTTCAACATTTCATGATCTATTAACTGAAACACTACTTCAGGCTTAATTGTTCGCCATTGGGGCAATTCATTCAGTTCTATATAATTGGTAAGCCGGGCTTTTTTAAAATCATATTTGCTCTGATCAGGCATATTCAGTACAGTAACCCAACCATGTTCATCTTCCAGTTGTTCTTTCCATTCTTCATAATAACTGTCATCGCTGCTGTGAAAATTCAATACATTTTCAGCAATGATGATAAATTTAGTTATGCCTTTTTTAAATAGCTGGTCGGTTACATCTCTTCTCAAAGTCATGATGTCATTTTCAATGGCATCATTCCATTCGCCCAGTAATTCTATGATGGTAAAATGCAGGTCGTAATCTGTAAAAAGAATCTTCATGTATAAGGTCCTGGAACCAAATTCATCCCATTGCGGATGAATGAAATAGTTATATAAGGTTTGGGAATATTCAAATTCACTGTATGTTCTTCCATAGAATGGCGACAGCCTGTCTTCTTCAGCTGTATATAAATGCCGCCAGTTGTAAAATGGTTCTATGTCTTGCATACAAATTTTATTTCAATACAAAATTCAGTAAATTATTTTAATAATCATGTTTAGTAAAAGCCAAATGATTATCATCTACATATATCACATTGAAATTCTAAAATTTATATTGATTTAACTTTTGAACACTCAAGTTATTTTATTCTACATTTTTAATATTCTACATCTTCTTTTCCTTGATCCCGCAAAAAAGCGGGACCTTGTTCCAAGAAGCAAAAACCAAGGGCTGCAGAAAAAAAACTCCCGATTCGCTTCGCTCTCGGGACACGGTAAACTTTCCTTCATTACGCTACGCCGAAAGAGCTATAGCCAAACATGAAGTATCATTCAACCGAAAATACTTCAACATTTGAATATTTCCTGGTCGCTTTCGCCGTAAACCCACCTGCGGTGGGGCGCTTCATTCAAGAAAATTCTTAACGCAATTTTTTCTGAGGCCCATAATTCAAAACACTAAAAAGCATAGGAAGCGATGGGTTCATTCAAATTCCTGTTACTTTTCCCGATTTGGAGATTTTATTACTTTATACATTCTCCTAAAAACATTTACAAAAAGAAAGAGGCTACCTTACTGGCAGCCTCTGGACTTATTAACCCTAATGCGTTATTACTGTATCATTACTTTTTCAGTATGAACAGCTTGTTTATTTGCATCTAATATTTTAACCATGTACATACCTTTTGCAGGCTTTGTAGTAAGGTTGATGTTTTCAATTTGTTTTCCTTTGCTGATGTTCACCATTTTTGTCTGGATGGTTCTTCCAGCCAGGTCGGTTAACAGGATGGTAAATATGCCTTCTTTTTTACCATCAAATAATACACTGAAATAAGAATCAGTAACCGGGTTTGGAAACACTTTTGATTCGCTGTTTGTTCCAATTGGAGCGATCTTTGAATCTGCCATAGAGAATTTACTTGCAGCATCAGCTTCGTCTTGTAACAACAGGTTAGAACCTGCCAGGTCAGAAGCATTGTACTTAAGATCTGATCCTTCTATTTTAGTTGCAGCAAGGTCAGCCAGTTTGAATTTGTAATATCCATCAAATTTAGTTGCACTGCAGATTACAATTTCACCATCATTGTTAACTGCTGCTGCATTGGTGCTGTAACCGGCAGGAAGACCAGTAATTGCTCCTTTATGAGTAGCGATCCTTGTTTCAATGTCTATTACAAAAACCTGCTGGTTTGCAGATATCAGGTATAATTTTCCAAATGCATCTGCCAGCATATCTCCGCCCCAGCTACTGCACTTGTTGTGTACAGAAATACCTTTATTAGATTCGGCATCTACCAGGTTACCCAGGTCTGTGATCACGGGACTTTTGCCGGTGGTGAACCTGATCAGGTGGTTACCGTCATTAGAAAGCGCATAACCGTTACCGTCAGCAGCAATTACCATCCTTGTTAAATTATTTGATTCATCCACAGCATTGGCAGGAACTTTTAAAACATCTGAAACCATAGCAAAAAATTGCGGCGTTTCATTTTTTACATTCAGATCCATCCAGCGCAACTCTCCCATTCTCATGGGTGCGAAAAACAATTTATTTGATTTTTTATCATAAGCTGCTGCTGCAACCATTGTGCTGGTTGGATATTCCCTTGCACCAAAAACATTGGTAACGGCTGTTTGATCAAATGATTTTTTTGTAGCCACGTCAGTCAATACAAAATTTGACTTACTGCGCTGAAAAATTGTTTTAGAAACCTGGCCAGTTCCCAGGTCAACTTCACGGATGTTCATCCAGAAATAATCATTGTTTCCGTCTCCGGTAATGGCGTAAGCTTTATTGCTTTGTGCATTTGATGCCAGAGCAGCCATCATAAAACCTGAAGTAAGTAAAAGTTTGATGTTCATAAGTGAGTCGTTTTAAAGTTAATTATTGCTCTAATTTAGTAAAATCTGATGATGCTTTCAAAAAAAAATTATAAGTGGTATTTTTTCAACAGTTTTTTAACAGATCCATATTTCAACAACAAAGCCTTTGCCTCGCTATAATCCTGTAAATTAAGCTGCTCCATCACCATTTTTACGCCCCTGTCTACCAGTTTATCGTTTGTTAGCTGCATATTTACCATTTTATTATCCTCTACCCTGCCCAGGCGTATCATAACGGCAGTAGATATCATGTTTAAAACCAGTTTTTGAGCAGTTCCGCTCTTCATACGTGTACTTCCGGTAATGAATTCGGGGCCTACAACAATTTCTACGGGAAAATCTGCTTTTTTACTGAGTGGCGATTGGGGATTGCAACTGATACTACCCGTGAGAATATTGTTGCGCCGGCAATTTTCCAAAGCATGAATTACATAAGGTGTTGTTCCGCTTGCCGCGATACCGATCACAAAGTCAGCCTGGCTTACATTATATTCCTGCAGGTCTGCCCAGCCTTTTTGTGTGTCATCTTCGGCAAATTCCACTGCAGAAGTGATTGCATCCTTTCCACCGGCAATGATTCCGTTTACCATCCCGGCAGGAATGCCAAATGTTGGAGGGCATTCACTGGCATCAATGATACCAAGCCTGCCGCTGGTTCCTGCACCAATGTAAAACAACCGGCCGCCCATCAGCATTTTATCTACAATGGCTGTTACCAGTGATTCTATCTGTGGAATGATGGAACCAATAACTTCGGGAACTTTTTTGTCTTCCTCATTGATGTGAAAAAGAATTTCCTGCACACTCATTTTCTCCAGATGCCTGTAGCTGGAATCGGATTCTGTAATTTTTTTAAAAGGCATTTGGTAACTGCTGGTATTTTATTTGTGAAACTGTATCAGACCTTCCATAGGATCTTTCAGTACTTTTCCCAATTGCAGTTCATATGTATTGCACATATCTGCCAGTACATCCCGGAAACCATAAGCCACGCTTCCCACAAAATTGATGGGCATGGTCCAGCTCTCCCGGTATTTATATATATGATTGAAGAAAAAGTCGTTGAACCCGTCTTCTATGATATTTTCTATCATATAATGCCCCCTGTTTTCTGCCAGGAAAGATGCGAAGCCGGCCATATACCTGTTGGGCAGTGGTTGCTTATATACGGCATCCAATATCTCATTTACATTGGTATTAAATTTTGCCCGGAACCTGTCTATCAATTCTGGTTCGAAAGTATTATATAAGAAATACTGAATTACCTTTTTGCCCAGGTATGCACCACTACCCTCGTCGCCTAATACATAACCAAGGCCAGGACTGTTTTTTACAATTTTTTTGCCATTGTAAAAACAGGAGTTTGATCCTGTTCCTAAAATACAAGCGATACCTTTTTTATTTCCGCACAATGATTTGGCTGCTCCCATCAGGTCGTGATCAACCATGATCTTTGATCCGGTGAATACAGATTTCAGTGCATCTTTAACGATCTTCACATTAGCAGGATTGCTGCAACCTGTGCCATAGAAGAATATTTCATCAGGAGCTG
>JAGPDJ010000095.1 GCA_018057635.1 Ferruginibacter sp.
GGTAGAAGGTTTTGGTAATGTAGAAATCGTTTCGCTGGCACTGGCCAGCAATGTCCTTTTCTGGGTGAATTTTTGAGCGAAATCCCGTTGTACACCCGAATCCTGGCTATGGTACAGATCCAGTAAATCCTTCATAGAGCAACAGGCTTTTATCCTGTCTTCAATCCGGATAGAGGCTGTTTCAACAATTACCCCTGTGTTACACCATTCAAGGATTAACTGCCCGGTTTCAGATGTGATTGTAAATTCCGGCTGTCCAACAAAAAGGCCGGTCCTGTCCTTACTGGTGAGTGCGTGATGCTTTATATTAATGTCAAAAACCAGTGTGAACTCATAATCCAGCCCATCCCTGGTCACTCCCTTAAGGCCCACCTTTTCAGGAACTACTTTGCCATTCTTTTCGCTCAGTACATAGTCCTGCTTGCTTCTGATTGTGCCAATAATATGGCAGGATGACTGAAGCATAGCCTGAATAAACGCATTATGCCGGGGCGTAAGTCTTCCCCAATTGGTAAAACTATTCCCGGCCATGTTTGCATGAACATCCAGAATACCACCTGACCCATCCCACTCATGACTGATGGAGTCAATAATGATAACCTGAATACCGGCATTTTCACATAACTGAACTGCCTCCACATACCTTTCTGGTGTAAAAGGCGCAGACAGGCTAACGGTATTATAAGACCCGAGATTCGCATACAGTTCGGCACTATGGTTTTCGGTGTCAATGACAGCAACCTTAGTCCAGTCGCCACATAACCCGAAGGCCAATAATAATGCACTGTAAGTTTTTCCGGAGCCGCTGGGGCCTTGTAAGGCCATTTTGATTTTGGCTCTCTTCCGAGAGGCAACTTGTAATTGCATAGAGAATGTTTTGAGATAATAAAAAAAAAGCAGGACCCTGAAAGAGTCCTGCCTGTTTACGGATACGGATTGTCTTACCAACCCATCTTTTCAGTGCCAGCCAATTCTTTATTTTCCTGGTTGGCGGCTTTTGCTTCCGGTTCAATTGGTGAGAATTCCCATGAATAATCAAGGGAGATCACCTCTCCGGTGTCGGGAACCGTGTAGTCATAGGGCTCTGTTTGTACTTTCTCTACTGCACCGGTCAGTTGAGTACCGATCAGTCGCTTACAGGTTTCCCCATCAAATGTTGTTGAGATGTAACAGGTTCTGGCTGTCAGGTACATTTTCCCTGAAGACTTTGATTGAACCATTTCTACACCACCCTGAAGTTTGAGTTTGTAGAAGATTTCGCCATTTTCTTTTTGGCTTTCTTTTACGCCGATAATCGTTACCATGTTGTTCGATTTTATTGGTTATGGCCGGGGTAATTCCTGGCCAGAACTGAGCCGGGGAGGGTTAAGGGAAGTGGTAGACTCTCACGGACACATCGACAACATTTTTATGTCAAAAATTTTTTTTCTAACTGGTAAAATCGAAGGAAAACCTCTCCGATTTGTTCCAACTCGTTTTGGGACAATTTTGAAAAATTATTAGGATTAGGGGCGGGTGAAACTATCCCTGTTGTATTAATAGGAGTTAAACATACACCTTCCTTTTGAAAATAACTGAGCAACTCAGAATACTCAGATTTAACAAACCCATAGAATTGATCCAGTACTTTTTTACTTCTTTCTTCTGTTGTCATAATAATAATTTGCAGTAAAACTAAATAGAACTGGAAAAACTGACCCGCCAAGATCAAAACATTTAGTCTGTTTTTGTACACGAAGTTTAATCAAACTCTGGATCAGCAAAAAAATACGGGTCAGGGATCTCCTTTTTCCCTTCAAGTACTATCTCTTTTCTGGTAGCCCTGCCCAGTCCATTATACCACTTCTCCAGCCCTGGGCTATCAAATGCATTACCCCGGTAATAGAGTTTTAATAGCCGGGTATGTTCAAGTGTAAGATGGTAGGTTATTCCGTTTTCTTGCAAAATGTACTTTCCTGTACGAGGATCGGTCTTTATGCTCCACATTTCATATGGCATCGGGTGTCTTGGTCTACGCATGACCAAAAATAGAAATAGAAAAGTTTTCCAGTTCTGATTTCTGGTTGTGAATTTGATTATTTTTTACAGCCCAATCTGTGAACTTCTTGTGATTACGGTCTGAAAAATGTGAATTTGAAGGTCGTTTAAAGGTGAGAAAGGTGAATTTCTGGGAGGATTATGCGATAGTTTAAGCTTGAAAAAGCTTAAACTGCTGAATAAAAGCTGCATATATATATTCGCTTACATTAGTTTTGAAAACCCGTTGAATTAACCTTTTATGGTGGTAATGGTATAGGTACGGCATGTACAGCATACATTAGCTGTTTTGTAAACTTATTTTGGGCCTCTTTATTACTGATCATTTGCACTTGAATAATGTGGATATACACTCAGTACATCTTTATAATACCTTTTTGAATCCCCCTTCCACATTATCTGAGGATTGATATAAAAAGTCCAATAGTCTTTTGTTTTGACCTTATTACTAACTCTCCGAATAATATTTTTCTGACAAAGATCCTTTATCGAATTCCTAAATGTTCCTAATGCCATAATAAAACCTAGCTTTTCAATTTTATCCGGATGTATCTCAACGGTTTCCATTCTATAATCAAGTTCAAATAGAATCCATAGAAAAAGCTTTTGCGAATTTGGTTGTAGTGACATGATTGTATTTCTATTGTCTATTCCTGTAATAAGCTTACTGTGTTCAAAATTTCCAACATCATCCCTGAAATAAATCTTCTTATTGGGTGGAGTTTTTCTAAAATCTTCAAGAATATCGTGAATTAAGGATGTCTCTCCAAATCGTTTATTCCTAACCTTACTTTTATGTGAAACCTGGGCCTTATAATCAGCCAAAGGATTCCTTTTTGCCTTCAGAATTTTTTCATCCTTTGATAAATCTAAGTTTGGCATAAAGTCAAAATTTGTCTTTTAAAACTACGACGAAATCCTTATCAGGCTTGACTTTCCAATAAAAACTGATGTGACAGATAGTCTGCATTATATCAATCTTTCCCACTCTTTAGAAACTTATATAGATTATTGAATACCATGCAATTAAAGTGATATTCGAAAAATCAATTTTTGACATAATATCCTAATGCTAACTTTCACTAATTCAACAGCGCCTGCTTCAGCATTACCTCGTTAGTTCGCAGTTTTGGGAACTACTTCTCATATTATCCATTCAGAATCCAAAGCCCTTAGCAATGCTTCCGGACAAGAACAAGTAACCCCTACCCCCTATAAAGAAGTTGGGTAGGAAATGCTAAAGAAGCTGGGGGCAGCAAAAACCTGCAAGGTACTGATGATAATACTTTTGTTGGGTTATCGGGATCCTAGAAACAGGAAAGAGTATGTATGGGTTCGCCCGGAGGACTACCGGGAGGGTAAGCCATTCGCTGAATATTTGGGACAATACCGGCCGGCCTATGGTTGTGCCTTAAATGAATTGAAAGCGGCGGTTAGTTTTTCCTTCAAATCTTCACTCATACCGTCAAAATGCACCCTATTCTCATTTTTTGCTTTTAGGAAGAAATTAATAGTACCGGATTGTTTTTCGATTTCTTCCAAATATGGGTTAGCCCATTGCTTTACCAGATTAGTTAATTCCAACTCCCTGTCCTTATCCGTTGGAACAAAATCATCGTACTCGAAGATTAGATTTTTCATCCTGTAATGTTTTAATACCACCAAACTACCAAAAATGAAACAATTCACAAACCTGGCCGAAGTCATTGAGCATTTCAAACTTGAGGACATCTGTCGGGACTCTATCGAAAAAATGCGGTGGCCTGACGGGAATATCATTTGCCCTAAATGCGAGGCTGTAAAGTTCTACCGTATGGGGGTATGAAGCACTATAAACGCCGGGATAAGAAATGTGCAGCAAGGTTTTCGGTGATTAAAGGAACCGTTTTTGAGGCCACTAAACTGCCCTTGACCAAATGGTTTATCGCTATGTACCTGCTTACAGCCCATAAAAAGGGTATCAGTTCCTACCAGCTAGCAAGGGACTTGGGCATCCGTCAAAAGGCCGCTTAGTTTATGCTTTGCAGGTTACGGGAGATATTACGGACTAAATCGGTTGAGTTATGGATAACATTGTGGAAGTGGATGAAACCAATGTAGGGGGCAAATGGGACAATATGAGCAAGGATAAGAGGGCTAAACAAAGGGAATCAGGGAAGGATAATAAAGTCCCAGTAATGGGGCTTATTGAAAGGGAGGGGAACTTAACCGTTAACGTGATTGGTCAGGACCGCTTTAAATTCTTTGTAAGGCGGCACGTTAACCTGGATGCCCAACTGGTGACCGGTTCCCATTTAGACTATCAGGGGCTTACTTATGAGTTTGCAGGGCACAATACCGTTAACCATAACTTAAACCAATTCAGGAACGGGATATTCCATACCAACTCAATAGAGGGCTTTTTCTCGTACTTTAAAAGAACCAGTTTCGGGATATATCATCAGATCAGCCCCAAACACCTGCACCGCTATTGTGATGAATCAGTTTTCGTTACAATGCCCGGAAAATTTAAAGGCAAAAATACTTGTAAAAACGATTTAATAAAAATATCTGAATTACCTGCAATTATAACAAAGAAAGTAGTGAAATCCGAAAGTAAATCCTTATACAAGTTATAAATATAAGATTATGCACCTCCCCCTTCTTTTAAAACCTTGCAACTTCTTTAAAAACCTCAGATTTGGTTTTATCTATTTTAATTTTGAAATGTTGCTCTATCACCCTTATATTAACCATTTGTTTATATGTATCAATGTGGTTTTTTTGACCTTCCGTCACTCTTTTAAAGCGTTATTGGTTTTTATAAAACGGAAAATTTATTTCTTTGAAAAAAGAATGTAAAAATATACCCTAAACACAATGTTATTATAACAATTGTTTGCGCTTATGGAGGCAGACTTATCATAAATATTTTTCTCTAAATCTAAAAACAATAATTTAAATTTAGTAGTAATTAAACCAAATAATTCACCACGATGGTACGCATAATTTGTGTTTTTTTAATTTTATTTCTTTCATCATGCCAAAAGAAATACATTGCTAATTTCAAAAAGGAAGGAACTGGGTATATTAAAACGTATTACAGTTTACCTGAAAGCAAAGTTATTACAGCGAAAGACGACACAACTGCATATAGGAAAGCTGTAGAAATGGTAATTGAATTAGAAAAAAATAATGATAATTTGGATTTTGCATATTCTGGGATTAGTTTATTTTACGAAAAAGATAAGTCTTACGCAAAAATTGACGACCAAATAAAAAAGGATATTGAAACAAGATTGGGCATTGATTACTTACAAAAAAGTATGAGAAAAAAAACAATTACAAAAAATCCTCCAAAAAGTTTAATTATGGATCATTATAATAGACAAGAGAAGGATAAATTTAATTTTGAAAAATTCAGAGTTAGGCCTAAAACCAATTAATAAATATTACTATTTTATGCCAAAAGATAAAAAATCATCCCCAAAAAATCCCCCAAATAATGGGAAGTACGATATAATCGTAAAAACCAATTTGTCTTTTGATGAATTGGTTAAACTTGCTGTTAATACCCCAAAAAAGAAATCGAAATGAGTTATAAATATATATTTTGGGTGGCGATAGTGCTAATTAGCGTTTTTGTAGGAAATACCTACGGTCAAAAAAAGAGAATAGGTAGTTTATGGGCTATCTTTTTTTGCTGTTTTGCATTACTTCCAGGAATAATTATTATAGCTCTTAGCCCCCCAATAAACAAATTACCTGAGCCTAATTACAAAGATGAAAACACAAATAAAACAGTAGGGTTTATTTCTCTTTTTTTTGCAGTTTTGTATATATACAAAATATTTACTACTGATGAAGTAACACGATATTTTTCAAACGAATCAGTAGAAAAAGAAATTCTTATATTGGCTTTTCTATTAGGCTTATCTGCATTTTTCTTCACAAGACTTAGCAGGCACAAAAAAGCATGGAGTAAAATCAATAATATTTAATAGGGTATAATGACAATTTACGAATGGAATACACAATATACTACTGAATTTGTAAACCAATTTGGAGACAGACTTTCAATAAACCCACTTCACACTACAAAAGAAGGATCAATGATTACAACGTTTAAGAACGGGCAGGTTTTAGGTGGGACTTACTTTGTAAGAATTGAACAGGGGAAATTCTACTTAGGATGGGGCGACATTGAGTTCCTGCTTATACCTTCCGAAAAAGGCTTTAACCTCATTTCCGGAGAAACCGTAAGCTATAATTTTGCCAGGATTCTAAAGTAGGGCTTCTTCTTCTGTTACTTCCTCTAACCACTCCCATGGCAATTCTTTCCCCTGCCATCCACACTCAAAAAGATGGACAGGAAATCCGTTTTTTATTCTTAGAAGTTTCTTCCGTTTACTTTTCATTAATAATCTCAGTTTTTGATCGGTTATCGTTTTTTAACCACAAATAATATTTGCCGATTTTTCCAAAAAAACTTAGCCATAAAACAATGATTTTTTGTGAAAAAATCAGGAAACGCAGTACTGGCATCGCTTTCGGGACTTTACGATACACTTATGCACAAATTGTGCATAAGCGGCGGTTTGAAATTCACATAATAAACATCAATATTGCGGTACTACCTAACCAACCAAATATTGGTAGATTATTGGGGTCATTGGCTACCCTGAAATGACGGGCCTTTAAAATAGCCCAATTGTGACAAGTGGAAATACAAGCCAATGAAAAGCCCAATAGTGTGAAAAAACTATTGGGCGTATTCTTGAAATTCTGTAAGATTATGACAGTAGTCGCAGAAATGGTTAAAGCTCTAAAAGGCTTATTTTTCTAACCATAAAGAACCAGTGTTAGCGCACTGGTTTCTTTATTTACAATGCAATTTTAATCATTTACTGAATATCATCCAATAGTTTCACCGCTTTAACAGCTACCTAAAAATAAATTTCAATCTTTTACACCCAAAAACTTCAAAAAACACATTATTAATACTTTATGTATGTTCTTGTTGTTTTTTTGAACTTCTGAACCACCCCCTGTTGTAGCTAATGTATTGGTAGTATGTGGTATAGGTGAAATTGAGAAGTCATTCCCGCAGTTTATCATCAGGAGCTATTAAAAAAAGTGGATGAAGCATTTTTTTAAGCTTGACTTGGCCTTTATAGGATAGACTGATGATCCAGTTGTAATTCGAATAAAGCCAGGAAGTAAAACTCTTTGACTAAAGTATAGAATACTAATACCCCCAATCCCTATGACTCACCGGCAACTTATTCAGCTCCTTCTTCAACTCCTTCCACTCGGGTAAAAACCGGTCCATAAAGGCAACAAACCGGTCATTGTGGTTGCGTTCAAGAAGGTGGACCATCTCATGCACCACGATGTACTCGATACAGGCAAAAGGCTTTTTGGCCAACTCCAGGTTCAGCCAGATACGACGGGCTTCCCGGTTGCAGGTGCCCCACTTGGTTTTCATCTTTTTGATGGCAAACTCATTCAAATGAACGCCCATCCGTTTTTCCCATTTGGCTATAACCGGAGGCAGGAGCTCCTTTAACCGGGCCCGGTACCATTCATCCATCAACAGCATCCGCTTTTCCTTACTGGTAGCTGGTCTGATCCGCATTTCGATTGACTTGTGCCTTATCGAAATTTCAAGGGGAGCATCATGCTCGATGACTTTCAGTAAGTACCGGCTCCCCAGGTAATAATGACCCTCTTTGGTCAAAAACTCCCTTGGCGCTTCTCTGACCTGGGCATTGAATTTCAGCTGCTGCTTTTTGATCCAGCTGAGTTTGGAGATGGCATAGATACGAATGGTAT